>JACZXN010000346.1 GCA_022571575.1 Chloroflexota bacterium
CTAAGGCGGGCGGCTTCTTCCCTGGCGCACTCCCAGAGTTCCACCTGTTCGGGGCTGGCTTCCTCGGGGCAGATGGACAGGTATTCCGGGGTTGAGTTGGGGTCTAGGAAACCCACTTCCAGGTACTCTTTGGCCACGATCAAGAACATGTCGAGAATCTCGCCCGTGGGAGGCTTGATGCCGGCCGGGGAGACCAGGACCATCTTGTTGAATGTTTTTGGGGACTGGCAGGCCATCTCGGCCGCCAGCCAGCCGCCCAGTCCGAACCCCAGTACGTTGACCCGGTCCAGCCCAAGTTCCTCCAGGGCCCGCAGGTACCAACTGGCCAGGTCACGCACGCTCATGATCCAGTCCAGCCGGTCGGTGACGCCGAATCCAGGAAGGGCTGGCATATGGAGAGTAAAGTCTTGGGCCAGTTCTTCCGTGTATCGGAGAGGGGCAGTCTGCCCCATCTCGTCATGAAGCACCAATAGAGGTTCGCCGCTGCCTCCCGTTACGATGTGGAGGTTGACGCCGGCGATCTGGGTGTCCGCTTGGGTCCAGGTGAGGGAACTGGTGGACATGTATCTGCTCCTGCTGAGGGCTATTTGACCCGCCTGATGGCTGGCCGCTCTGATTCTGTGTCGCCGGCGCAGGGATTGTCAACCGGCGGGTGAGGTTGACCCCCCTCCTTGGCAGGCGCTTGAAAGAGTTTATACTAGCTTCCTTCCCAGTCGCATAGAATCTTCCACCAATGGCGGCCGCTTTCCGTTGTGAGTTGTGGAGTGGGTGCTCCGAGCGGGCGTCCAATGGTTTATAGGGCCGCACCGCCCCTCCCAGGGCTGATGGCCTGCTTGGGTGAATGGATTATGGCGGAGCCCAAATCGCGGCGGCCGTTCAAAAACAGCCGCTCCGGGCCGGCGGCCAACTCCGACCAGAGGCCGGCCCCGACGCGTCGGGGGATGAGATCGGACCTGGTCATATTCGCCATTCTGCCCCTGCTTCTGCTGGGGGGTCTGCTCGCCGGCCTGATCGCCTCTGGGGTCCTTCCTTTGACGCCGTCGTCGGACCAAGGCGGAGTGTTGGATGCTCTGTTTCTCGGCCCGGTGGGGGTTGTCATAACCGGCAAGGACACCGTGAAGCTGCGCTCCGAGGACGGCCGGGTGACGGTCACCATCGCCGCGGGGTCAGTCTCTTCCCCCGTGCTGCTCCGTTACCGAGAATCCGGTCCCTCCGGGGTTCCCAATCTGCCTCCGGGCTATCTGAGCACCGGGCGTTTCTTCGATCTGTCGGCACAACCGGTGAGCGCCGCCGACGGCCCGGTCAAGTTTCAACAGATGCTTTCGATCACCGTTGGCATCGGGCCGGGCGATCTGGCATTGGCCGAAAACGACTATTCCCGCTTCGCCCTCCAGCACTTTTTAGAGGCGAAACAGTCCTGGGATGCCTTGGAAACCATCGCCGATCCGCTCACCGCCACCGTCGTGGCCCGGGTTGCCAGCCTGAGCCGGTTTGCCCTCACCGTGGGCCCAGCCGCGGATGGCGACGCTGCCCTACCTGAGCCCAGGCTCGAGTCTGTACCCGCAACGGCTGAGCCTATGGCCCCGGTGGACACCGCGGTCCCTGAGCCGAGTGCGTCGATCCCGCCGGCTGCGACTCCCATCCCAGTGCCCACCGCAACGGCGCTGCCGACGCCTACCCCGGTACCGGCGGCCACCGCGGTTCCGGAGCCGAGTGCGTCGATCCCGCCGTCCGCAACCCCCATCCCGGTGCCCACCGCGACGGCGCTGCCGATGCCGACCCCGTTTCCGGCGCCCCAACCCACCCCCGGACCGGCGGCGATCAAGCTGCATGGCTACCGGCTGTACATCAATGGACTGACGTTGCAACCAGGCCAGACAACCTTGGCCATCCCCAACGGCAAGGTGCTCCTGTTTCCCGCGCCCGACGATGACGGCACCTATCCCCCCGACTCCACTGTGTCGGTGTCCGTGGTGCCGGCGGTCCCCGGCTCAAAGTGGATGTTGGCTGGATTCCGTACCCAAAGCGGGCGGACGGGTGATGTCTACATGAATCTCGATAGATTCGTATCAGTGTCCATCTCACCCCCGGCCGCAACACCCACGCCGACTCCCAAGCCGTCGCCAACCCCGGCGGCCACCCCTGCTCCCAGCGCCACACCGGCCCCTGGTTCAACCGCCACGCCCACGCCCCTTCCCTATGCCGCCGGAGGCCGGATAGCGTTCCAGTCCAACCGGAGCGGAAACTTCGAGGTCATGATCATGGGTTTGGATGGTTTCAACCCGGTGAATCTCACCAACAACCCGGCGTCCGACGTGGACCCATCATGGTGTGGAGGCGAGTCCCTGGCCTTTGCCTCGGACCGGGGAGGAAACATGGATATCTATATCATGTCATCGGACGGGACCAATCAGACCAGACTCACCGATGGACCTGCCGCCGACCACTCGCCGGCATGCTCTCCCTCTGGAGATCGGATCGTTTACACCTCCGCCCGGGATGGGAACGACGAGATCTATGTGATGAACGCCGACGGTTCGGGTCAACAGCGGTTGACCACGGCAGACGCAGCGGACAACCAACCGGCCTGGTCTCCCGACGGGGCCAAGATCGCCTTCGTTTCGGACCGCGACGGCAACAAAGAGGTCTACCTGATGAATGCCGACGGCGCCGGAAAGGTCAATCTGACCAATGATGCCGGGGGGGATACCGGTCCGGCCTGGTCGCCCGGCGGCGGGAAGATCGCATTCGCCTCCAACCGCAACGGTTCCTGGGAGATCTACGTGATGAATCCGGATGGCTCGGGCGCATACCTTCTGACCATCAGTGGGTCGGTGAACAGCGCTCCCAGTTGGAACGCGGACGGCTCTCAGATCGTATTTCACAGCAACCGGGATGGCAACGAGGAGGTCTAC
>JACZXN010000347.1 GCA_022571575.1 Chloroflexota bacterium
GAGACCGAGGTGGTGGTCAACCCCGGCGACCACATCTACTGCCTCTCGTCCGGCGGCGGCGGCTACGGCAACCCGTCAGAAAGAAGCCAAGCCGCCCAAGACTGGGACCTCAAGAACGGGTACGTGGAGTAGTTCGGCGGGCAGCATGTGCGCCTGGCTCACCCTTGGGACTGGACGGCTCCCCTGAACCGGTCCCGTATCTCGGTGGGCGTGTGGGACACCCTCGGAATCCCTTCCATGGGGGCTATGCTGGCTTTGACCAGGATGAGACTGAGTTGGCCGCCGCTGAGGGCTTGGATCAGCGCTGTCTCCAACTCCTCAAGTTCACGGACGCGGCGTGTCCAGGGATAACCGGCGCTGGCGGCGGTCTCCGCCAGGTCGAATTGAGAACTGATGGACGGTTGCCCGCCGGTGGACTCGTAGGCCTCATTGTCCAGGATGACGTGGACCAGATTGGGCACGCCTTCCGAGGCGATCAGCGGCAGGGTCCCCAGGCTCATCAGCGCGCTTCCGTCGCCCTCCAGCACGAAAACCCGTTTGTGGGGCGCCTGGATGGCCAGGCCCAGGCCCAACGCGGAGGCCAGGCCCATGGAGCCGATCATGTAGAAGTTTCCGGGCCGGTCATCGAGGGCGAATAGCTCCCGGGAGATCATGCCGGTGGTGCTAACCACTAGATCGCCGTCCCCAACGTGTTCCAATATTTTCTCGATGGCCCGGTAGCGGTCAATAGAGCGGTCAATCATGAAATCACCCCGGCGCGCACCAGCAACGCCCCTGGAACCGAACGTTCTCTGATGGCGGTCAGAAGCCGGTCGAGGGCAGATTCCAGGTTATCTGGTTCCAGAATCTCGTAGGGCACGTCCATCAAGTCGAAGAACTGGGTTGTTTTAGCTCCCATGATCCAGTGCTCGGGGGCATCGTTGGGAGGGCCGCCGTAGCCGCGCCAACCCACGAGCAGAAACGCCGGGATCTGGTACATCAGGTTGAACGACGTCAGGGGATTCACCAGATTCCCCACCCCGGAATTCTGCATGATCACCCCGCCCAGCCCGCCGGGCTCGCCAATAAAGTAGGTGGAACTGGCGATGCCCAGGGCCACGTCCTCCCGTACCGCCGGGACATAGCGGATGCCGGGGTCCGCCACCATAACGTCATAAACGTTCTGAAATGTGGAATCCGGGACCCCGGAGAAGAAGGTAAGGTCCCGTTTCTTCAACGCCTCCCAGAACTCATGGGCGTCCATGGCGGCTCCTTGGTTAACAGGTTGGGTCAGACTAACATATCTTCGACCCCCGGTTGACCAACCCACTTTGAGGGAGTATTATTTTATTTGTAGACCCACCCCCAGGGGGTAGGGGTTTCGGAGGAGCCAGAATGTTTCCCGAGGTTAAAAAGGACGCTCTCAAGCGGTTGAGCTACATCGAAGGACACCTCTCGGGCATCAGGAAGATGCTGGAGGAGGACAAGTACTGCGTCGACATACTGAAGCAGACCTTCGCCGTCCGCCGGGCCATCGAGAAGATGGAGAGCCTGCTGCTCGAGGGTCACCTGAAGTCCTGCGTTGTGGAGGGCATCCAGACCGGCCGTGCCGAAGAGATAATCGAAGAGCTCAAGGACCTGTACATCCTGTCCAACAAATAGCGAATAGAGGAGTAGGGATGTCCGCATACGTGATTGGCGACATCAATGTTACCGACCCGGAGATCTATGCTAAATACGCCGCCAGAGTCCCCGCCAGCAGCGGGGCGTTCGGTTGCAAGTACCTGGTTCGGGGACCCGGCAAGTGTGAGAACGCCGAAGGTGACTGGCTCCCGGAACGCTTCGTGCTGGCCGAATACGAAGACGTGGAGACGATCAAGGCCTGGTATTACTCCCCGGAGTACAAAGAGCTTACGAAGCTTCGCCAGAGTGCGTCCACCGGGACCCTGGTCGTCGCCGAGGGTGTAGAGCCCCAGGTCCAAGGGAGGGAGACGGGGTCGGCGGCGTACCTGATCGGAGACATTGAAGTAACGGACCCGGACACCTACGCCAAGTACGCGGCGGGCGTTCCAGACACCGTGGCGGCCTACGGCGGGAGATACCTGGTCCGTGGGGCCTCGGGCGAGGTTTTAGAAGGGACGTGGAGCCCCAAACGGTTGGTGGTGTTGGAGTTCGAGAGCATGGAACGGGCCAAGGCCTGGTACAACTCAACCGAATACGCGGACCTGAAAAAGCTCCGCCAGAGCGCCTCCAAAGGAAACTTGATATTCGCGGACGGCGCATAACGGACCGGGGGGCCGGTGCCAAGGGATACAGGAAATAGAAGAATGGCTACAGCAAGCAAAGACATCAAAAAGATCAACCTGGCCGTGGAGGGCATGACCTGCGCGGCCTGCGTGGGCCACGTGGAAAATGCCCTCAAGGGCGTTCCCGGCGTGGTGGACGCCACGGTAAACCTGGCCACCGAAAAAGCCCTGGTGGAATTTGGCGCCGCCGAAGTGCCGTTCCAGGTGATTCAGGAGGCCGTCTCCGGGGCCGGGTACAAGATCGGCACCCAAACGGCGTCGCTGAACATCGGCGGCATGACCTGCGCGACCTGCGTGGGCCACGTGGAGAACGCTCTCCGGAAAGTGCCGGGAGTCGCCCAGGCCAGCGTAAACCTGGGCGTGGAAAGGGCGTCGGTGGAGTTCGTGCCGGGCATCGCCGAACTCTCCGACCTGCAGGCGGCGGTGGAAGGGGCTGGTTACCGGGTCGAGGGTTTCAACGATTCCGGAGACCAGGAGCGGGAACTGGAGCGGCTCTCCAAGGTGAAAGAGGTCCGGGAACTGCGGAACCGTCTGGCATTTGCCGGGAGCGGCGCCATACTGCTGTTTCTCGGGACCTTCGACGCCTTCCCGTGGGTCTCCAATCTCATGGCCCTGGGATACTCTCCCTT
>JACZXN010000348.1 GCA_022571575.1 Chloroflexota bacterium
CTGGAGCTGGCCCGGCTGGCCCCAAACCTTGCCGTAACGGGGGTTGACCTGTCCCCCGCCATGATAGACCTGGCCCGGAGCAAGGCCCGCAAGGGGGGCGTGGAGTCCAGGGGGGTCGCTTTTCTTCCCGGCGATGCCACCGCCCTGCCCGTGCCCGATGCGTCCTTTGACATGGTGGTGTGTACCCTGAGCCTGCACCACTGGCACGACCAGCCAAAGGGTATGTCAGAGCTTCACCGGGCCATGAAGCCAGGTGGTGTCACGTGGGTCTACGACCTGTACAGTCGCGGCATCCGGCAGGCCTTTGATGAGCTCATAGGGTCGTCGCCCTTCCGTGAGTACGAGATGAGCCGGGTCAGCTACTCACGGTGGATGCCCGGCCACGGCCTGCTGAAGGTAGAGCTGAGGTAGGAGGGGCTTGTGTTAGTCGGCTTCACCCCCATTGTGACACTCTCCCCCTCAAGGGGGAGAGGATTATTCCTTCCCCCGCGGACGGGGGAAGGCTAGGATGGGGGCGGCTTCCATACCGACCAGGCGGCGAGAAAAAGGAAGATATTTGATGCTTAACCCGGCCCACGCACTTGGACGAATCTCACGGGGCCTGAGACCCCGGACTTTGCTCTTCTTGCCAATGCTGCTGCTAATATTGGCGGCAGCGTGCTCATCGGGCTCAGACGGCCCGATCATCTCCAGTGAACAACAGGCCGGCGGACCGGACTACTCCGCCGTCATCATCACCACCGATCTGGCCGTGGGTCATTCCCGCATCGTGTTCGGCATCATCGACCGGGAGGGAATGCCGGTAAGCCCGGAATCTTCAGATGTCGCGGTGTATTTTCTGGTTCCCAACGAAGACACCAGGGAGCTCAAAAACTCGGTTACGCCGCAATTCATAAGTTGGCCCACCTCGGCGCGGGGCGTACTCGTGGTGGAGGTGGACCTGGATACCGCCGGGGCCTACCAGATGGACGTCAATTCCACCACCGCCGACGGGACCCCGGTGTTCGCCCAGGCCAGTTTCATCATCCAGGAGACGTCCAGCACTCCGGCGATCGGGGCCCAGGCCCCGGCCAGCGTAACCGTTACCGCGGCCGGCGTGGAGGACCTATCCCACATCACCAGCTCTCCCGAGCCGGATCCCGCCCTGTATGAATTGTCGATCCATGAGGCATTGGAACTAGAAAAGCCCCTGGTGATCGTGTTCGCCACCCCGGCCTTTTGCGTCAGCGCCACCTGCGGGCCCCAGGTGGGAGAACTGAGCAAGGTCAAAGACAGATTCGGGGACCAGGCCAACTATATCCACGTGGAGGTCTTTGAAAACCCCCATCTGTTGGAGGGAGAAAGGCCTGCCGGTGGACTGGTGGCCGCGGTGGGGGAGTGGAACCTGCCCACCGAGCCGTGGACATTCATAATCGACCGCCAGGGCTTGGTCTACGCCAAATTCGAGCAGTTCACCACGGCCGGCGAGATAGAGGCGAAACTGCTGGAGATCCTTTAACGGCTGCTGTCCGGAGTGTCGCCAACAGCCACCGCGATCAGGCGGCCGCCCTCTTCGCGGTAGGTGACCGACACCCTTTCACCGGCCAATTGGTGCTGCCGCAGATGAGCGGCGTTGGTGCCAACGGGCCCGTCCGTGGAAAACTCCCAGACCCTGCCGTCGTCGTCCCGCAGGCGTATCGACTCTATCTCGGTCAGGCCGCGTCCGACCACCTCCAGAACCAATCCCGTTACCTGCTTATCGCCGCCGCCACCGCAGGCCGCCGCGATGAGCAGCAACGCCGCCACGACGGCCGGCGCCATTCTCAGCGTCTTTCCGTTCGCTGCCGGCCGGCCCAAGAGTTCCATCATGCAAACCTGAACACCTTGACCGCCGCCAGCGCCGTGGCCACCACCCAGCCGCCCATGACCGCCAGATCAGGCCAGGTTTCCCAGATCGGCGCGCTGTCGATGGCCACATCCCGCAGCGCCGACAGCATGGGCGTGAGCGGCAATGCCAGGGACAGTTGAGGCAGCACCCACGGCAGGGCCGCGGTGGAGAAAAAAGTTCCCGCCAAGAACATCATCGGCATGGACACGGCATTGCCCATCCCCGAGGCGGCCGCCGGGCTCTTGGCCCAGGCAGACAGGATGAAACCGATGTTCAAGAACACGATGCTTCCCAGCGCGGTGATGGCCAAAACCCAGAGGATGTTTCCGTAAACGTGCCCGCCAAACCCGAAGACTCCCACGGTCAGGATGATCCCGGCCTGCACCAAGGCCAGCAACACGTGGGCCGTGATCTCCGCGGCGAAAAACTTCCAGATGGGAAGAGGGGTGACCAGAAGGCGCTTCAAGATGGACTGGTTCCGGAAGGTGCTGATGCGCACCGCGATGGAGATGATGGAGTTGGTCATGATCCCCAGCGCCAGCAACCCCAGAAGCACGTTGTCGAAATAGTCGACCTCGAGAACCTGGATCACGTCGGCGGTGAGTAGCTGGGACGGCACGATGGGGCCGCTGGCGGAATGGATCTCGGACACCAGATTGCGGACCGCGCCGTCCACCAGTTGATTGCGGTCCGGGTTGCGGGTGCTGTAGACCAGCGTCACCGGCGCCGGGCCCCCGCCTTGCGCCCCGTCTTCCGTCCGGGATGCCGGGTCGTCGAACAACTCCGGGATAACTATCAGATATCCCAGGTCACCCTCGGCCACCTTGTCCCGTGCTTCTCCGGGGTCAGTGTACTGGAACTCCAACTCCAGGAGCTGGATCTCCCCCAGCCGCTCCCGGAGCAGTTCGGCCTTGGGCCCCCCGGACTGGTCTATCACGGCCACGTCGGCGGCGCCCACCCCATCGAAGTCAAACAGGCCGAACACCACCACCAAGAGCAGGGGAAAGAACAAGGCCCAGAATATGGCCTGGCGGTTGCGCGCCA
>JACZXN010000349.1 GCA_022571575.1 Chloroflexota bacterium
TGTCGGGGCAGTCCGATAACGCCAGGGGACGCAGGAGCAGGCGTGCGGTTCGGATACTCAAAGCAGCCCATATTAGCACGCGGTCCCGGCCTTGGGCCGGACCTGTCTTGACTGGCCAAAGGGCCCCTTGTTACACTGCGAATGTGCGGGCGGTTAGCTCAGTTGGTTAGAGTACTTGCTCGACACGCAAGAGGTCACTGGTTCGAGTCCAGTACCGCCCACCATCGACTGCGTGACCGCACATGGACCCCCCGGCCGGCTTCAACCGGCAGACCTTAATCCAATCCCAAAGATACACTGGCGGCGACCTGTGGCTTGAATCGCTGGGGCTTGCCGGTATTCAAATTGCGATTGAAACTGCGAGTTAGTGAAACAGGATGGACGCCTCCCAGTTATTTAAAAAAGCACCCAATCCCAGGATCCCGAGATTCAGCGCCGGTGACACCGTGCGGGTCAACTTCCGGATCAGGGAGGGGGAAAGAGAACGGATCCAGGTCTTCCAGGGCGTGGTGATCCGGCTCATGAACGGCAAGGGCCCAGCCGCCAACTTCACCGTGCGGCGCATCACCGCCGGCATCGGCATCGAGCGTGTTTTCCCGCTGCATTCGCCGCTGGTCGAGTCTCTGGAGATAACCAGATACGGATCGGTGCGGCGAGCCAAGCTCTATTATCTGCGGGGCTTGCAGGGCCGGGCGGCCAGGATCAAAGAGTTGAACCCCGTCCAGCGCCGGAAGGCTTTGGAAGAGGCCGCCATCGCCGAAGCTGAGCATGCCGAACAGGCCGCTCGAGCGGCACAAGAAGCCGAGGAGCCGGCTGAGGAACAATTGGGCGACCAACCCACCGGCGAATTGGAAGAATCGACGGTGGACGAGGCCGGAGAGCCTCACGATCCACCGGCCGAGGAACCTCCGGCGGAGGAACCGGCCGCAGAACCGGAAAAGGAATAAACGAACCGAATCACGGCCCGCACCCAGCGGGCCGTGCTAGTTTTGGGCCGGTCCCCGAGAAGTCTTGCCGATTGGACGGTTCGTCAATGGTCCTTGATGGTTAGCATGAGATACGCGGAAGTGGCGGTGGACGCGGCGGTGGGCCATTCGCGGACCTTTTCCTACTCCATCCCGCCCCGGTTCACCGTGGAACCCGGGCAACTGGTCTGGGTCCCCTTCGGGCGGCGGGTGCTCCAGGGATTGGTCGTCGAACTGGTGGCCGTGCCCAATGTCCCCGAGACGAGGGACATCCTACAGCCGGTGGAGCCTTCGCCCCTCATCGGTTCCCAGCATCTCCAGTTGGGCCGTTGGATCAGCGCCCACTACCGCTGCTCCCTGTTCACCGCCTTCGCCCCTCTGTTGCCTCCCGGATTCGAGGCCCACGTCCGTTCCCGGATCACCGCCGTGCCCGGCGCCGAACCGGCCAAAGGCGGCCTGCGGCCGGAATCGGCCGACGCCATGGCGGAGCTGTTGGACAAGAGAAGCGGACTGGAAGAGGCGGACTTCACCAAGCTGTTGGGCCGGAACGGCAGCCGGGAGCTGGCCCGGTTGGTGGACCAGGGGTTGGTGCGGCGCCGGTTGACCATGCCCCGGCCCAGGGTGGCCCCCAAGTATGAAGCGTTCCTGATGCCGTCGCCGATGGCCCCAACGTCGGATCAGGCCGGCGAAACCGGGGAATCCGGCCTTCCCCCCCGCCAAGAAGGGTTGCTGGCCGCGGTGCGGGAGCAGCGGGCCCCCTATCCCGCCGCCCTGGCCAACAAGGAGTTCGGCAATGGGGTGGGCCAGGCCCTGTTCGGCAAGGGACTGGTGGCCATGGAATGGGTCCGGGCCGACGCGGTCACCACCGCCAGACCCGCGCCGGCCAACGGGCGGCGGCAGCATACATTGACCCCCCACCAGTCCCAAGCCCTGACCAGGATACAAGACGCCCTGGACGACCCGGAGCTCCGGCCCCGCAGCTTCTTGCTCCACGGCATCACGGGCAGCGGCAAGACCGAGGTCTACCTGCGGGCCATCGAACAGGTGGTGCGCCAGGGCCGCCAGGCCATCTTCCTGGTGCCCGAGATCTCCCTGACACCGCAAACGTTGGAACGGGTCAACGCCTGGTTCCCCGGCCGGGTGGCGGTGATGCACAGCCGGCTCACGCCGCGCCAACAATTCGACCAGTGGTGGGACATCCGTGAAGGAAAATACGACGTGGTCGTGGGGCCTCGCAGCTCGTTGTTCGCGCCGTTGGCCAACCTTGGCTTGATTGTCGTGGACGAGGAGCACGAGTGGACGTACAAACAGATCGAGACTCATCCGCTGTACCATGCCCGCGCCGCCGCCTTGGAACTGGGCCGAATATCCGGTTCTCCAGTCTTGATGGGTAGCGCCACTCCCGGCGTGGAAACCTACTATGCGGCGACTAGAGGCCGGCACACGCTGCTGGAACTCCCAGACCGGGTGAGCGCCGGGCCGGACCGCGTATCCCGCCTGGCGGAGGTGCAGGTCTGCGATATGCGCCGCGAGCTTCGGGAGGGCAACCGGAGCATCTTCAGCCGGGCTTTGGCCCAGGGGCTAAAAGACTGTCTCGCCCAGGGACATCAGTCAATCTTATTCTTGAACCGGCGCGGAGCATCGTCGATCGTGCAGTGCCGGGACTGCGGCCACGTGGTCATCTGCCGTAGTTGCTCGGTCTCGCTGACCTACCATTCAACGCAGTCACGATTGCTCTGCCACCGTTGCAACCGGGCTGCCAAGATGCCGTCCACCTGCCCCGCCTGCGGTGGCGCCCACATACGTCAATTGGGAGTTGGGACTCAGAGAGTGGTTGAGGAGGTTAAGAAGCTGTTGCCCCAGGCCACGGTTGACCGCCTGGACGCCGACGCCACCCGTTCCGGTCAGGATCTGGAAGATATCATGGCCCGCCTATCCAG
>JACZXN010000350.1 GCA_022571575.1 Chloroflexota bacterium
CCGATGCCTAGTATCTCAGCCATCTCGACCTCCAGCCGTTCTGTGCCGCCGCCAGATTCCGCGCTCGTAGGCTGTCTCCGGCGGCCCATCGTATTCGTCCCTAGGCCGGTGTTCGCCCGGCCTCATCGCGGTCGATTGTAGTATCACCCGTTGGGGCTGTCAAACACGGCCATTGACTACCCCAATGCGCCACCTTAAACTGGCCCAAGCGGCCGCTTTCGGTCGTACTGGGTATCTGGAAGCCACTGGAACGAGTGGTTCGACAAGCTCACCACGAACGGAAGGAGTCCCATATCCCGTTCGTGGTGAGCCCCGATTGCATCGGGGTCGCGACAAAGTCGGACCTGTCGAAGGACCCGTCAACCGGACCAAGAAGTCTTCTGCGAGAGGGGAATATGTCGATCACTGGACTTTCCAGACACCTGGTCTACGGGCAGCGGGGCATGGTTTGCTCCAACTCGCCCCTGGCCGCTTCCGTTGGAATCAACGTGCTCAAGGATGGCGGCAACGCTTTCGACGCCGCCCTGGCCGTGGCGGCCACCGAGACGGTGACCATCATCCCATCCTGCGGAGTCGGGGGAGACTCCTTTGTGTTGCTCCACGAAGCCGCCACCGGCAAGGTGACGGGTGTGAACAGCAGCGGGGCGGCCGCCACCGGCGCGACCGGCGAATACTACCGGTCCCAGGGATACGCCACCATGCCCCTGGAAGGTCCCCACTCCATATCGGTGCCGGGGGAAGTGGCGGCCTGGGAGGTGATCCACCAGAATTTCTGCACGCGTCCCCTGGCGCAACTTCTGGCGCCCGCCGAGAGCTACGCCCGGGAGGGTTTCCCAGTGCCCCCAGGCATCGGCCGGAACCTGGCTAATGGCGTCGGCAAGCTGTCCCAGTTCGCGTCCACCGCTTCGGTCCTTCTGCCAAACGGCCGTCCCCCCAACGAAGGCGATATCCTGGTCAATGCCGGCTTGGCGCGCACCTTGCAGCGGATAGCCGCCGGCGGCGCCGATGAGTTTTACCGTGGGGAACTGGCCCGGGAGATGGTCACCGCGCTGCGAAGCGCCGGCGGACTGTTTACCGAGGACGACTTCGCCGGACATCACGCCGAAGTTTACGACCCGATAACCACCATGTACCGGGGCCACACCGTCTATCAGACACGCCCGCCGTCCCAGGGCTTCTTGCTGCTGGAGATGCTGAACATAGTGGAAGGGTTCGACCTGACGTCCCTGGGGTCAAACAGCGCCCAGGCCATACACCTGATGACCGAAGCCAAGAAGATCGCTTACAGCGACCGAAACCGGCTGGCCGGCGACCCCAAGTTCGTGGAATGGCCACTGGACCAGTTGATCTCCAAGGATTACGCCGCCCGCCGCCGGAGCGAGATCGATCCCACCCAGGCCGCATCCGAGCTACCCGCCATTGAACCGGTGAAGGCCGGTGGAGACACCACTTACTTCTGCGTGGCCGATGGAGAGGGCAACTGCGTCTCCTGGATCCACAGCCTTTCCAACGCCTTCGGCTCGGGATTCATCGCCGGAGATACCGGAGTGCTGTTCAACAACCGGGCCGGCCGGGGCTTCAGCCTGGTGGAGGGCCACCCCAACGAGATCGAACCGGGCAAGCGGACGATGCACACCCTGAACTGCTACCTGACCACCAAGGACGGACAGCCGGCCATCGTCGGCGGCACTCCGGGTGGGGATTTTCAGCCCCAATCCGGTCTCCAGATCCTGACTAACCTGATCGACTACGGCATGGACCCACAGGAGGCGGTGGAATCCCCCAGGTGGTGGAGCTTCCCCGGCACCGACCCGGAAAGCCTCGACACGCCCATGGAACTGCGGGTGGAAGACGGTATGCCCGAGGCGGCGATACGGGGCTTGGAAAAGCTGGGACACAAAATCGCCCGCCGCAGGCCGGGGACTCACGACGGCAAGGTGCAACTCATCCTGCTGGACCGGGAGCGGGGCATCTTGAAGGGGGCTTCAGATCCCCGGGGCGACGGACACGCCGCCGCCTGGTAGGTGTGGCAACTACACTTTTTCGACGCTGTCTGTACATGAATCCATTCACCCCCACCCTAACTCTCGCCTGTGAAGAGGGAGAGAACAAATCCCTTCCCCCTCGACGGGGGAAGGTTAGAGCCTGCCCTGAGCGCAGCCGAAGGGATGGGGGTGATGCCGCCATAAGCAACCAAGTATCAATATAAGAACCAACGCAGGAGACACCATGCCCGGACACCGATTGCTGGCTCTTTTCGCCCATCCCGACGACGAGGCCTTCCCCGTTGGAGGAGCTCTGGCGGCTCACGCGGCCCGGGGGGTGGAGATTCGCCTAGTCACCGCCACGTCGGGCGAGGAGGGGGAGATCCGGCAGGACGGCGCCGCTACCAGGGAGACCTTGGGCTCCATCCGCCGGATTGAGCTGTCCTGCGCGGTCCAGGCTTTGGGCCTGGCGAGCCACCGGGTATTGGGCTACCGGGACTCGGGGATGGCCGGTTCCGAGGCCAACGAATACCCCAACGCCTACATCAACGTACCGGACGAGGAAATGGTGGAGCAACTGGTGGAGGAGATACGCCGTTTCCGGCCCCAGGTGGTGCTGACCTTCGAGTCTGGAGGACTATACGGCCACCCCGACCATATCGCTATCTCCCGCCAGACCACGGAAGCGGTGCGCCGGTCCGCCGACGCCAACGCCTTTCCCGGCCAGCTCACTAACGGCCTGGAACCCTACGCTCCAGCGCGCCTGTTCTACAGCGCCCGGCCCCAGGGTTTCCGCATGGAGTGGGCCCTGGCTTTGCGGGGCGCCGGTATCGACTTTCCGCTGCCTTCGCCGGAGCGGGCCCAGGAGGGAACTCCCCCCGAGGAGATTCACCTGGAAATGGACCTAGACGGCCAATTA
>JACZXN010000351.1 GCA_022571575.1 Chloroflexota bacterium
TAATTAGGCGTGCCTGAGACCCCTAGATTCGGCACTATCTACGAGGTCCAACCATGAAGCGTTTGGAAGGCAAAACGGCCCTGGTCACCGGCTCCGGCCGCAACATCGGCCGGGCCATCATCCTGAAGCTGGCCGAGGAGGGCGCCAACGTGGTCGTGAACGCCCGCAGCAACAAGGAAGAGGCGGAATCGGTGGCCGCCGAGGCCCGCGCCCTGGGCGTGGAGGCCCTGCCCTTCCTGGCCGATGTTTCGGACCACCAACAGGTGTCCAACATGTTCGCCGCAGCGGCGGAGAAGTTCGGCGGCGTGGACATCCTGGTCAGCAACGCCGCCATCCGGCCCCACAAGCCCTTCACGGAGGTCACGTTGGAGGATTGGGAATCGGTGCGGGGCGTGGTGCTGGACGGGGCGTTCTACTGCGCCCACGCGGCCATCCCCTCCATGGTGAAGAACGGTTATGGGAGGGTGGTGTTCTTCACCGGGGACGGGGCTTTCAAGGGCACGGCCCAGCGCGCTCACGTGTCGGCCGCCAAGATGGGAATCATCGGCCTGGCCCGGGGACTGGCCTCGGAATTTGCGCCCAAGAACATCCGGGTGAACGTCATCTCTCCCGGCCGCATCGACACCAGCAGAGACCTGGCCTGGTATCCCCAGGGCGGGATGCGCGATACGGCCGACATACCGGTGGGCCGCCTGGGCACGGTGGACGATATAGCGTCGGCCTGCCTGTTCCTGGTCACCGACGAGTGCGGCTTCATGACCGGCCAGACGCTGCACATAAACGGAGGGACTGATTTCTTCTAGAGCCTAGTCCCTGAACCGAAAGTCTTTCAGGTCGCCGGAGATGATTAGCTTGGCCTCGGTCAGTTCTTGAATCTCTTCGGGGGTCCAGCCCGGGGCGTTTTCAAGGAGTTTGAATCCCTGGGGCGTGATCTCGAACAGGCCCAGGTCGGTGGCCAGCATCTTCACCACGCCGGGCGCGGTGATGGGCAGGGTGCATTTTTTCAACAGCTTGAGCCCGCCGTCCCGGGTGTTGTGCTCCATGGCGATGAAAACACGTTTGGCGCCCGCCGCCAGGTCCATGGCCCCGCCGATGCCGCCGCCCTTGCGGCTGGGGATGCGCCAATTGGCGAAGTCGCCGTTCTCCGCAACCTCATAGGCGCCCATCACGGTGACGTCGATCATGCCGCCGCGGATCATCATGAAGGAATCGGCGTGGTGCACACAGGCCATGCCGGGCAGGGGGGTAACCTTCTGTCCGCCGGCATTCACCAGGTGGCGGTCCTCCTCGCCTTCCTTGGCCAGCGGACCGTAACCGATGACCCCGTTCTCAGCGTGATTGATGATCTCTCTACTCGAATCCGAGTAGTTCGAGCACAGGGTCGGCATGCCTACACCCAGGTTCACGATCCAGCCGTCTTGAAATTCCATGGCCAGCCGGTCGCACATAGCCTGTCGTTCCAGTCTTACTTTGTCGGCCATTTCAGATCTCCATGTTTGAGCCGTCAGCGGTCAGCCGTTAGGTGGCCGTCCGCTGAATGCCGATCGCTTCTTAGTCCCAGATTCCGTCTTCGGGGATGCGGACCAGCCGGTCGACATAGATACCCGGCACGTGGATGGCGTCGGGGTCCAACTCACCGGCTTCGACGATGTCGTTCTCCACTTCAACGATGGTGATGGTGGCCGCCATGGCCATCAGCGGGTTGAAGTTGCGCTGGGTCAGGCGAAACACCAGATTACCCAAGGTGTCGGCCTTCCAGGCCCGGATCAGTCCATAATCTCCGGGCAGCGGGTACTCAAGAACGTGGATGCGGCCATTGATCTCCCGGTGCTCCTTGCCCTCGGCGAGCTCGGTTCCAACGGAGGTCGGGGTGTAGAAACCGCCGATGCCCGCGGCGGCGCAGCGAAGCCGCTCCGCCAGTGTGCCCTGGGGCACCAGCTCGGCGTCGATCTCGTCGTTGTTGTACATCCGGGTGAAGGGCGTGACCTGGGACGGATGGGTGGAGGCGGTGAAGGCGCAGATCATCTTCTTGATCTGGCCGGCCTCGACCAGCGTGCCGATGTCCACCAGCTCGTCCACCGTTCCGGCGTTGTTGGACACCGCGGTCAGTCCTTTGGCCCCCTGGCGGTTGAGGGCCGCCAGCAGATTCCTGGGCACTCCCACGCCGCCGAATCCGGGGCTGAATATCGTGACGCCGTCGGGAATGTCCGCCACGGCGGCGTCCATGCTGTCATAGACCTTGTTCTTCATGAATAACCCTGATAACCCTGATAACCCTAAAATTCACGGAGGTCTGGATAGGCCCTTTCTTGGGCGTGTTAAATACTACCGCAGACCGGTGCGCCACGCCATAGCCCGCGGCGGTCGACATCCCACCGGCCAATCGACTTGACAGACGGGTGGAATATACCAAGAATTCATGTATCTTAACCCCAGATATCTTAAACCCCGGAACAATCAAGGCTGGAGGTACACCATGGCAGCCTCAGATCACCGAACTCACGTTTATATCGGCCTGGCCGGAGAAGGCGATTACATCGGGGATGGCGGCTTGGTCCGCCGCGCCGACGGAGAAGAACAGTGGACCGACATCTCCAAGGGCCTCCCAGACAACGCCCAGGTCCGGGCCCTGGCCATTCGCCCCGACGATCCCAAGGTGATTTTCGCGGGCACCGACAAGGGAGTCTTCCGCTCCAACGACCGCGGAGAGAATTGGAAGGCATTGGATGACGCCGGCCCCGGCAAAGAGGTATGGTCGCTGGCCATCCATCCCGATAACCCCGACGTGATCTTGGCCGGGTACGACCCCTGCTCCATCTCCCGCTCCCAGGACGGCGGCGCCACCTGGGAAATGATGGACACCAGCCAGGTGGTGTTTCCCCACATCACGACCTATATGCCTC
>JACZXN010000352.1 GCA_022571575.1 Chloroflexota bacterium
GTTGAGATACAGTTTATGGTTCGTGCCGCCGTATTTCATCCCCAGGCGGAATTTACCGGGGTCGTATCCCTTGTGTTCGGCCCGCTCGCGCACCTGCCCGTCCCGGAATTGAATCGTGTACCGCGTCGCGGCTTCCACTTCTGACACGAAACTCCCGATCAGAAGCAGAGTACCCGATAACATCCACCGAATGACAATGTGGAACATACGCATCATCCTTGACTCATGAAGAGATGTGACTACCGGCAGGGACAGCATACTTATTTATTCCATAAACAGGTATGCTGTCCCTCAACCAGATATTAAAACACCAATTCAGACACCACAGTTCCGGCGCCGGTTATTCCGTGTCGTTATTCACAAAACCGTGAACCATGCTGATGAACCAGTTAGGATACGGCTCTGGATGACGGCTGGCGTCATCCAGAGTTTTCCAGGCGGCCTCCGGGAGATTCCAGTCGGCGACACCCATGTTATCTTCCAGTTGCGCCAGGGTCCGCGCCCCGATGATCACCGACGTCACCTGTGGATTGCGCAACAGCCACCCGATCGCCACCCGGGCATTGGAGATGCCAAGGTCTCGCGCAACGCCGTTCAGGACCTCCAGGATTTCATAATTCCGGTCGTGCAGGTACTGCTTCCAGAAGTTGCTGTCAGGATCATCCCCGAACCGGGTCTGGCGCTCCCAGTCAACGCCTTTTTTATATTTGCCCGTCAGGAACCCGCCGCCCAGCGGGCTCCAGGGAATGACGCCCAATCCCTGGTCGGCGCACAGGGGCAGAATTTCGGTCTCAATGTCCCGCTGGATCAGATTGTACTGGGGTTGCAGGCAATCATACCGGGCCAAACCCTCCCGATCACTGATCCAGAGGGCCTTCGTAATCTGCCAGGCGTTATAATTGGAACACCCGATATACCGCACCTTCCCGGAGCGGGCCAGGTCGTCCACGGCCCGCATGCGGATGTACTGCCCGTCCAGCTCAAAGTCCACCAGGTCGAACACGGCGGAAAGGGGCGGCTCCAGGTCCTGGGGCTGCTCCAGGCGGATCAGTACCTGGCGTTCACTGTCTTCGCCATGCTTCCCCGCGGTTGCGCCGTTGATGCGGCTGCCGTTGGGGAGCAAAACCTGCACCGGCACGCCGGCTTCAAAGCTGGACTGGGGCACGCCGCCCATGGCCTTGGCGATGTACCCATCTGGATGGCTGCCGGTGATCTCGAAGCCGGGGTGGTCCATGTGGGCGACGATGGCCAGGGGGTTGACGGTGGAGCCGGTCCCCGCGACCTTGGCGATGATGTTCCCGAAGGCGTCCCGCCGGTGCTCCAGTCCCAACTCGGCCAGGATGGCCCTCACCACGCCGGCCACTCCGTTCTCGTTGAAGGCCGTTGCGGGATGGCTGCCCAGCCGGGATAGGTAGTCCAGCGCCTGTTCTCTGGGGTCGGTCATAGAACACCTGTAGGGGAGGTCTGCGTTGGGCGGGGCTGGCGGGATTATAGCAACGCAGAGGGCAAGGGCCAAGGCGGGGACTGAATGCTATACTCTCGTCAGAGACGACTAGGCACGCATGGACGACTGGGCAGGCCAGGATGGGCGCTCAGCCTGCGGACCGGAACCGGCGAAGGAGAGATAAGTTGCTAGAGCAATTCAAGGTTAGCCACGACGACGCCGAATTTGTCCAGGGAGACGATCTCAGGAGGACCGCGGCCGGGATCTTCGAGAAGCTGGGCGTGCCAACCGAGGACGCCCTGCTGTCTGCCGACGTGTTGGTTCTGGCCGACCTGCGCGGGGTGGACTCCCACGGCGTTTCCAACATGCTGAAGAGCTACATCACGGGCTATCAGGAAGGGACCATCAATCCCCGGCCCGATTGGAAGGTCATACGGGAGACCCCCAGCACGGCGACCATCGACTCCGACCGGGGTCTGGGGACGATCGTCACGCCCAAGGCAATGGACATCGCCATCGAGAAGGCCCGCAAGGTTGGCGTGGGCATGGTGACCATCGGCAACGCCCGGCACCTGGGGATGGCGTCCTACCATGCCATGATGGCCCTGGAGCACGACATGATCGGCATCTGCATGACCAGTTGCCCGCCCTCGGTGCTGCCCACCTTTGGCGCCGAGCCCCGGCTGGGCACCAACCCCATCGCCATCGCGGTACCGGCCAAGAACGAGCCGCCCTTCGTCTTCGACGCGGCCACCAGTTCGGTGGCGGTGAACAAGATACGCATCGCGGCGCGGCTGGGGTCGCCCATCCCCGGCGGCTGGCTGGCCGCCGAAGACGGCAGTCCGATCATGGAGGAGTCACCGGCGCCGGAGAAGGTTGTGCTGGTGCCCCTGGGCAGCAACCGTGAGTTGGGCTCCCACAAGGGTTACGGCTTTGCCTGCATGGTGGACATCCTGGCCGGAGTGTTGACCGGCTTCGGCTACGGCGCGGTGCCGGGAAGGCCCAACTTCGGTCATTACGTGGCGGCCTACAGCATCGAGGCGTTCACCGACGTCGAGCCCTTCAAGGTGCAGATGGATGAGTGGCTGACGATGATGAAGACCACCAAGCCCGCGCCGGGCCACGACCGGGTGTTGGTGGCGGGCCAGCCCGAGGCCGAGGTGGAGGAAGTCCGCCGCGAAGAGGGCATCCCGCTGCATCCCGACGTGGCCGATTGGATCCGGGACACCTGCGGGGAGATGTCGGTGCCCTGCCTGTTTTAGAAGCCATTTCGAATCACGGCCGCCCATGACCCATGGCGCTTCGATCAGCAACTTGACTGATGCGCGCCCTTCGACTAGCTCAGGACGAACGGATTTATTCCCCGCGGCCATGTGTCATACGTTCGTCCTGAGCCCGTCGAAGGACCCAACAGCGGGTCGTACGGTGTGTTGAGATAGCTCCT
>JACZXN010000353.1 GCA_022571575.1 Chloroflexota bacterium
GATCGTGGTGAACGCCCTGACTGTTACCCGCGGCGACAACGGCACCACGGCCACCACCCATGCGGACGCTCTCGTCGTCTCCATATTGGACGCCAATCAGGCCATGACCGTAGGCATCAACGAGCCATTCAAAGTTGAGATCATCCCCTCCAAGGGCGCTCCGTTCACCCTCACCCGCACCAGCCCGGTGGAAATCACCGCCATCATGGACCTGGGTTAGCCTCCAAGCCCTTAGGGGCAAGGTCTTCAGGGGCCGGCTCTCCTGTGCCGGCCCCTCCGGCCTACGTAAAGTCTCCGCCCGGCCCAGCTTGACGGCATGACCCGCCAAGGACCCGCGAATCCCGGCGCTTCCGATCCGCAGTCCGCGCTCCCAACCCGACTCAGAACTTATCCATAGTCCATTTTTTACCCTAAAACAGATCGGCGAAGCGGACGACCCATCAAAGACGGCACACCGGAGAATAGAAATGGTGGAACAAGGAACCCGCATAGACCGGCTGGTCTCCATCGACGTCGTGGAGCGGTTTGAAGCCCTCCAGGACGAGGTCGATCTGCTGAAGAACGAGATCAAGCAGACGTTGGTTGACCTGCGGGAACACATGATGAAGGGCCGCACGGTGTTTTCCGAACTGGGGGTGGAACCCCAGCGCCGTACGCCCTCACCCCCGCCGCCCCGCGTGGTTTACACCAAGGGGCCATCCAGCGCCGAGGTCGATGGAGACCGGCCCAAGTCCCCGTTGGGACACTTTGCTCCCGGCCCCCAGAGCGACGGAATGGACCCGGTGATGCTGGGCAACATCATTGGCTGGCTGGGCACCGTGAAACAGATGGGGCTGTCGCTGCAGCAGGTGACGCCGTTCCTGGAAGCCTATGAGGCGTCGGGCTATCTGCCTCCGATCATGTTAAAGGTCCTGCTCCGTTCCCTGGCCGATCTGGACCAGATGACGGATTCACCTCCCGAGGACGAGTTCTCTCCCCAGCTATACGCCGAATGCCTCGGCCAGCTTCACGACATCATCTGCGCGGCCATGATCGTGGAGGAGCTCCCGTTGCCGGACCCCGCCCTGCCCGAGGCGCAGCCGGAGACGTCCACCGACGACGAGCCCATGGACCGTGACGCGTCCCCGGGCAAGAGCAACGGTCGCAGTAGCAAGGGCCGAGAGGACTCGACCGCCGACAAGTACAAACTGACCACCATCCAGGTACCGGACTTCGAGGATGACCTGGGATCCACGGAAACCCCGGAAACCACGGAAACCAGTGGACGGGCCGGAGGCCGCGATGGATAAGGTTATTGTCACAGGCCTTCTGATCATCGGTTCGGTCACGGCCGCGGTCATGGTCATTCTCACCATCGGCCCCTCGGTGTCGAACAGTAGCCAATCGGTCCTGGAAATACAGAGGGAGGCCTCGAACCGGATCAAGACCAATATCGAGGTCATTGCGGTGGCGGCCAATAGCGACGGGACTCAGATTGACGCCTGGGTGAAGAACGTGGGCGTGGTCTCCATATTGGGCCTGGCCACCTCGGATGTCTTTGTGGTGACCCCCGGCTCCAGGTACGACGCCATGACCCACGCCGCCAGCGGCGACAATACCTGGACCGAGTTGCCCTCCGGCGCTTCTTGGAACCGTGGCGAGACCCTGCACATCGCCATCACCCTCCCGGCCGGCAGCCCGCTGGCCAGCGGCAATCACATGATCCGAGTCTCCACCCCCAACGGCATCGTGGCCGAGCGGGTGTTCAGCAGGTGAGGGCCGATGGCCTCGACTTTGGCCGGCCTTTTGATCTTGGCGATGTTCCTGACGACATCAATGATCACCTTCCGTTCCACTCTGTTCGGAGACGTGGCGGTGAGCAGCGCCAGCCGCGAGGCGAGCAAGGTGATGGGCGACAACGCCCGGACCGAAATCACCATCGACTCGGTCTTGGGAGACACCTTTTGCTCCCTGACCTTGGTGGTCGTCAACACCGGGGCGACCAGAGTTTTGGATATCGAGAAGATGGACGTGATCGTCCAGTTTGGCTCCGGCCTCAACGCGGCCCAGCGGCTGACCTATACGCCGTCGGGACCGCCATCGGTGGGGCAGTGGACCGACACTGACCTATCTGGGAGTTTCGAGCCGGGGATATTCAATCCAGGGGAGGCCCTGACCATGGACGGCAAGGCGCTGCTCCTGGAAACCGGGACCGGCGTCATCACGGTGGGCACTCCCAACGGCGTGACCGGCAGTATCGAACTAGCGGCCATGGCCCCATGTGTTTAGCCGGGGCCGGCCAAGAAAAGGAGTAGAGAGCTTTAACCCGTGGGCGCCGCAATTACTAGCCTGCTTATCCTGTCCGTTCTATTCACCAGCATGTTCATGATGTACCAGACAAAGTTACATGGCGACGAGGTGGTGGGCGGCGCGATGCGCCAAAGCGCCCTGTTGAACCACCGGCAGGCCGCCACCTTCATCTCCATCGAGGGCGCGGACGCCTTCAGTATCTTCCGTTGCGATACCATCGTCCAGACCCAGATCAAGAACACCGGGGAGGCGCCCATCGAGGACTTCGAGAAGATGGACGTTTTCACCTGGTACACCACCGACACCGGCGAGCCGGTTATAACGCCCTTCAAATACACCAACGGCAATCTTCTGAAGGACGAATGGTCGGTGACCGGGGTCGACCCGGCGGATTTCGGCGGAGTGTGGGACCCCGGGGAGACACTGTCATTTTCGTGGCGGTTCCTCCGCCCCCAGCAGCAGGGAACGTCCGGGTACATCACCGTGGTCACCCCCAACGGCGTCAGCGACTCCGCATACGTTGACTTCACCAAGGTGTCCAACGCCGATTGCCGGTTCCTGCACAATTACCCAACGCCGCCCACCGAAGAC
>JACZXN010000354.1 GCA_022571575.1 Chloroflexota bacterium
TGTTGATCGGGTCGGTCAGTCCGGGGGACACCGAGTTCACCGACATGTCCAACCGCCCCTGGCCAAACAGGAAGTAGCCGCAGGTGACCCCGGGCGGCACCTGGTCCGTGACGTAGGCCACGGCGGAGAACTTGCCGGCGTACCGCCCCCCGGTCTGGGTGAGCACATTATCGTTGCTCACCTCCACCCAATCGCCGCTTTCTATGCCCCGCGACGCCGCGTCGGACGGACTGATCTCCAGGATATTGACGGGGAACCGCTCCCACCGGTAGGGGATGCGGATGTCGTCGAATTGGGACTGCCAGTGTTCGTTGACCCGCATGTTGGTCACCCAGAGTTCATCGCCCTGGGGGGCGAACTCCTTTTGAAACGGCTCAACGTTGCTCCAATCCCCCTTGGGGAAAACCGCTTTGCCGGAGACGGTGCCGAAACTTTCCTCATGTATCCGCTGGGTGCCCACCAGCGTCCCGTTCTCCAACTTGATGGGACACTGGATGCCCGTGGTGCCCAGTTGCCGCAACAGATCGTGGCCCCGCTGGCCCTGGGACCGGGCCAACGCCACCAGGGCGGAATAATCGTGGACCGTGCCCTTGGAGCGTTCGGCGGCCTCCTCGAAGACGTCGTTGGAGTCCCTCCAATCGAAGCCGTCGTAGCCCATGCGCTGGGCCACCTGGGCGATGATCCACCAATCGGGTTTCGCCTCGCCGGGCGGGTCCATGAACTTGGAGTACAGGCGCAGACGCCGCTCACCCTGCATCCTGGCGTAATTCTCTTCGCCCCAGGGCGCCGCCGGAAGCAGCATATCGGCGAAATCCGTCAGTGCGTTGCTGTATATCTCCTGCTGGACGAGCACCAAGCCACCGGCGTCGACCCGGGCCTTCAGCACCTCCAGGACCCGGTCCAGATCGAACCGCTGGCCGCCGCCTGGAAAGGCGTCGTTTCGAGTTGGATGACCGCCCTTGTCCCGTATCAGGCTGCCGACCGTATCGGCCAGGTGATTGGACGCGCCCATGGCGGAGAACCAGGTGGTGCCGATGGCCCACATGAACCGCAGGTTGCCCTCCACGGCCCACCGGTCAACGTTAAGCTCGATGGGGTTGCCCTGGAAGCTGTCCCGAGATTTGTCTTTGGGATAGCCGGCGGCCGAGATCATGCCCCGCTGATGCCCGCCGCCCCGGGAGATGACCCGGCCGGGGCGTCCGCCGGCTCCGGTCAGGAGGCCCAGAGAGGCGAATGACGCGGTGTTCTCGTAGTTGTGGCCCCAGTAATTCCCCTTCTCCAGCATCAACGATGTCTTGGGGCGGCTGCCATCGGCTTTGGGGCCCGCCAGCAGCCGGGCGGCGTCCCGGATCTTCTCCGCGGGAACGCCCGTGATCTTCTCGGCGTTCTCCGGCCGGTAGGTGGCGTCGGCCAGGATGAAATCCCGGTACTGTTGGAAGGTGGCCCCGAACATCTTCCGGCGCCAGGTTGTCTCTTGGGCCAGCTCCGCTTCGGAGACGGTCCGCTCCCGGATGAAGTCGGTGTCCTCCCATCCATTCTCCAGCACCACCCTGGCGATGGAGTTGTTCAGGACCGTGTCGGTCCCCGGCGTCAACTGCAGATGTATCCCGCCCCGCTGCTCGGCGAAGGCGGCCGTGTAGTCCTTCCGGGGATTGACCACGATCAACTTGGCCCCGCCCGTGGCGACCCAATCTTGGAACAGGATGGACTTGGACTCGTAGAGGCTGACCCCGGAGACGAATAGCACCTCGGCCTCCTTCCAGTCCTCGTAGGAGGCGCTGAAGGCGTCGATGCCGGCGTCGCTCAGACCCGGGGTGTCGGAGCCGGCCGCGGGTTTGTCGTGGGGCGCCCAGGCCGGGGTCCGGATCTTGCCCAGGGCCAACTTGGTCAGGGCGTAGGTGTTCTCGTAATAGGCGTACGAGTACATCTTCATCCCCCACGCCGACTCGCCGAACCGCTCCAACACGTAGGAAGAGATACCGGCCACCAGCGCCGAGGCGTCGTCCCAGGAGATCGGGGTCAGTTGGCCGTCCAGCCGCAGTTGGGGGTGCTGCAGGCGGTCCTTGGTCGGTTTGTCGGGGCTGTACAGCTTCTGGGCCAGGGTGCCGCCGCGCACGCTGTGGTCGCCGCGGACGTTCACCACCTCGGTCTCCCAGTCGGGCATGACCACCACGTTGTGGTCCTTGCCATCGATCTGGATGACGTTGTGCATGTTGGGGGAGATCCAGGACCCGCTGAGCACGCCCACGGGAAAATCCACGCCCAGGGCGTTATAGGCCGCTTGGTGTCCGCCGGCTGAACCCACCGGCCAGGTGTAGACCCGGTAACCACAGCCCACGGAGCAATAATCGCAGGCCGTGGTGACCATCTTGGCGTCCACCGGTGGCAGCGGCACCTGGGCGACGGGTATTTCAGGCCCCTCCGGGGTGGGCGCGGGGCCGGCGGGTGTGGAGTCCACTCCACAGGCCGCAATGACCGCCGTGGTCCCTCCCAACGCCATCAGCGCTATGAAGTTGCGCCGGGACATCCCCGACGCCTTGGCTTTCTCCCAAAGCTCACCATCCCGGCGGTCTTTCTCGCTTGGTCCGAAACCAGAATCGTCTTCAGTCATCATCGCACCGTAGTCATCATCGCACCGTAATCATCATCGCACCGCAACGGGCAGCATCAAGATACGGCGACGCCGCCTTCGAGGTTGTTCCAATATCCGTACATCAACCCGGTGACCCCGGTTGCGTGGATCACCTCGTCCCTGATTTCCAGCACGATCTGAGGCAGGGTCTGCGTCGCCTGGCCCAGGATGAGGATCCCGCCTTTGGATAGGTCGAACCGGCTGTAATGACAGGGGCAGGGGCCCAGCATCTTGTGTTTCGCGTTGT
>JACZXN010000355.1 GCA_022571575.1 Chloroflexota bacterium
CATTGATCATGGCCGGTGGAGTTCTGGCCAGCTGCGGTTTCATAGCCCTTCATTGGGTGCACAGCTACGTGTTGTTCGTGGTGATCTTTGTCGGTGTGGTGGGCGTCGGAAAGAGCTCCGGGCTGGGGCAGGTGTTGATCAGCGCGGTCAACCGGTGGTTCATCCGCCGCCGGTCGCTGGCCATGTCCATCTGCATCACCGGGTTCGCATCGGGCGGCGCGGTCCTCTTGCCGTTGATCACCATTGGCGTCAACACCATCGGCTGGCGCGATGTCATGCTCTACTCCGGGATATTCATGGGAATCATCGTCATCCCTCTGGCATCGATGGTGCGGCACTCGCCGGAGCGGATGGGGATCGAACCCGACCTGCCCCTGCCCCAGGACGGGGAAACGGGCCCTAAGCCGGTCATCATCGACTTCACCGTGCGGCAGGCGCTGCGGACCCGCTCCTACTGGATATTGTTTGCCGGTTCCGTGCTGAGGATAACTCTCTGGGGGGCCGTCTCCGTCCATGCCGTGGAGATGTTCGTGTGGAAGGGGATGTCCCATGAAACGGCCGGCCTGATGTTCTCTATGATGTTCCTGCTGTCCATCCCCATGCGGCTGGGGGTTGGCTATCTGGGAGACCGCGTCCCCCTGCAGCCCATGATGGGGGGGAGCATGGTGTCGGCGGCTCTGGCGGTCTTGGCCATGCTGCTCCTGGACGGAAATATCGCGGTGTACCTGTTTGTCGTGTTGATGGCCATCGAGCAGGGCGGCAGCACCCTTAACTGGGTGGCGCTGGGCAATTTCTTCGGGCGCACCAGCTTCGCCACGCTGATGGGCATCATCAGCACGGCATTCAACCTGGGTATGCTGATATCACCGATCTACGCCGGGATCGTCTTCGACCGCACCGGCAGCTACTCGGTGGTGCTGATCTCGTTCCTGCCCATCTACCTGATCGCCGGCGTCTTCTTCCTGATGACCCGGAAGCCCAACGTGCCGGTTACCTCCCGGGCAGCGGTCTACGGGCGTTAGGGTTAGGCCGGCGTCCCTAGTCCAGCTTCCGTAAAAGGCTGCCGAAACCCTGGATGGGCTCGGTCCAGCCGACGCGGCGCAGGGCCAGCCAGATGGTGGCCTGGTTCACCGAGATCACGGTCTTGCCCAACTTCTCTTCCAGGGGTTCCACGGCGTCCAGGCCCCGCCAGGCCGTGCCCGGCAGGAAGATGGTGTCGGCTTCGTCTTTCACCACGGTGGGAACGAAGTCGATGATGGTCTGCACGGTCTCTTCTTCGATCTCCAGGGGGTTCATTGAGTCCTGCATCCACGGTTCTCCGTCGGCGCTCAGCACCTCGAACCCTGCCTCCTCAAGGAGTGGCTTGAGGCGTTCGCGCAGGTGAAAATGCCGGTACGGTCCGGCGATGCTGAGTTTCTTGGAGCCCATGAAATTGAACGCCTCGATGCAGGCCCCAACGGCGGTGATGGATTCCACCCCGCTGGCCAACTGCATCTCCTCAGACATCTCTTTATCGAACTGGATGTAGCCTTTGTGATAGGTGCCTGAGGTGCAAGCGTAGACCAAGATGTCGGGTTTGATGTTGGACAGCGAACGCGCGCCCCGGCTGACATCCTCGTTCATCTTGTCGGCGTCGAAGCCGAACAGGGCGGTGTCCACGGTGGCCGCTTCTTCGCTGGAGATGCTGATCCGGTGGCCGGTGTCTTCCCCGGTGTCTTCCCCGTTATCTCTCCGCGCGCCGGGCTGGGCGCCCCAATCGCCGTTGAACATCCGCTCGAAGTGGACCGTTACCTCCGGGGGCAGCACCCGGTAGAAGTCGGGCTCCACCACGGGGTTGGTGGCGGGCACCAACGCCCCGATGCGCTTGGTTGCGGCCATGTTTAACTACCCCTGCATGGGCTGCTAGTAATAAAAGAGACACGTCCCCGTGGGTCTAGTCGGCGGCCCCGGCGGTCTTGGCCGGCGCGGCCTCGACGAGTTCGTAAAGGGTGGTCCGGGCGCGGATCTGCTCGTCCCAGCCCCGGAACCGCAGGTCGATCATCAGGCCGTCCGGCCCTTTGTACTTCCGGTTGACCTTGCTGCTGCCGGGACACTCGGTGCCGCCGTGCTCCTCCACGGTTGCGACGGCTTCGTCCAGGTCGTCGACGTAGAAGCCGATGTGGTGGATGCCCTTGACGGTGGAGGGGCCTTCGCCCAGGTTGGGGGCTTCGTCGGAACCCATCTTCAGGACGGCGAAATAGATGTAGCCGTCGGTGAGCCAGACCCCGTCCGCGCCGGTGTCGGCGGGGGTGCGGCGTAGTTCGTCCAGGCCGAACACGGTCTTGTACCACTCGGCGGTCTCGGCTGGGTTCTCGGTGTGCAGCGCTATGTGCTTGATCCTGGCCATGGCTCCTCCTTCTGCGGCTGTAGTTAAATAAAGACCCGAACGTGAAGGGCGGGCGGCAGGCTGGCTGCCCGGTCTACCCGCCCGCCAATTGTACATCGCGCCGCAGCGTTGGGCCATCGGGCATCTGGGAGGAGTGGTCAGTCCTCCAGGGGTGGCTGGAGTAGGGTCTTGACCACCCCCAGGGAATAGCCGACCCCGAAACTGACCCCGCCGCCCAGCACCAGTCCCCAGATGGCGCTGGCCAGGGAAAGCGGGCTGATTCCGGACTGCTGCATCACAACGGCCAATCCCAGTCCGGTGACGGCTCCCACCAGGGTGCTGAAGATGGTGCGTTTCCAGGCGGGGACCGGGAGCCAGCGGCGCAACCCACGGGGCCTGCGCCGCGCCACCTGTACCTTGGCGTCCAGCTTGGCGCTTAGTCCGTTGGCTGCCAGGGGCGCGCTGGCCAGAGCCCCGGCCCCGGCCACCACCGAGACG
>JACZXN010000356.1 GCA_022571575.1 Chloroflexota bacterium
ACCGAGAGCATGACCCGGCCGTTGCTCAGCAGGTCGAGGAGGGCGAACTCTTCGGCCACTCGCAGTGGGTGCTGGACCGGTAACAGGACAGTGGCCGGCGCCAGCTTCACCCGCTTGGTGCGCGCCGCCACGTTGGAGAGGAAGACCGGCGCCGACGGCAGGACCCCCGAAAAATCCAAAATGGTGTTCGGGCACCCACACCGAGTTCAGTCCGACCTCCTCGGCATGGATGCACTGGGCCATCACCTCCTCCAGCAACCGGCTGGGGTCTTTGCGGGAATCACCGTAAGCCGGTGGGTTGTCGGTCAAGGTGAAGTAGCCGAGTTTCATCTGAAGACTCTCATTGCGCCGGACCCGTCTGGGATTTCTTCGGCGGAATCCATTGCCGGACTCCATCGCGGAACTCCATCGCCGGGCTCCATCAATCGAACTCGCGACGCTACCGGTATCCCCGGCTGGCCCGATTATATCCGTTGCCGAGCCCCCGTCAACCAGCGGTGCTCCGCCGGTCCGCCCTGGTTGCTGTGCTATGATTGCGCCCTTAAATCAGTATGCTCATGGCCGGATATCCGGCTTCCGGCGGGGGCGAACCATCATGGCGGGAATCACGCGATGACCAAGACGGGACAGGACCACCTGGACAGCTTGCGGGACGGCCGCAGCGTCTATCTTGACGGCCGATTGGTCGGCGATGTCGTCGACCATCCTGCCTACCGCAACGCCATCAGGTCGACGGCGGCGCTCTACGACTTTCAGGCCGCCCCTGAAAACCTGGAGTTGATGACCTTTGAGTCGCCCACCGGCGCCCGGGTCAACCGCTGTTGGCAGATGCCGGAGTCCTACGAGGAGTTGGTGCAGCGCCGCCGGGCCATGGAAGCCTGGGCGGAACAGACCAACGGGTTTCTGGGCCGTTCTCCCGATCACGTGGCGTCGTCACTGTGCGGGATGATGATGCGTATCGACCTGTTTCAGGCCCACGGCGAGAAGCGGGCCAAGGCCCTGGGCGATTACTTCGAATATGTCCGTGACAACGACCAGTTCGTGACCTACGTGGTGGTCAGCCCTCAGGCGGACCGCTCCAAGGGAGTGGGTGAGCAGTCGGACGAGTTTCTGACCGCCGGCATCTGCGACGAGGATACCCAGGGGATAACGATAAAAGGGGCCAAGATGCTGGGCACGAGCTGTATCCTGGCCAACGAGGTGTTATTGGGCACGATACAGCCCATGAAGCCCGGCGAAGAGAAGTACGCCTTCTCGGTGGCCATCCCATTGGGGGCCAAGGGGGTCAAGTTGCTTTCCCGCAAGTCCTATGAGGCTGCCGCGGTGTCGGAATTCGATAATCCGCTGTCGTACCGGTTTGACGAGAACGACGCGGTGGTCTACTTCGATGAGGTGAAGGTGCCCTGGGAGCGGGTCTTCGTCCACCGCGACCCGGCCATGTGCCGCGCCCAGTTCCACGAGACCCCGGCCCACGTGTTCCATAATTACCAGGCCCAGGTCCGGCTGATGGTCAAGCTGCGCTTTCTGGTTGGGATGGCCCGGAAGATCGCCGAGACCACCAACGTCATCAGCTACCCTCAGGTGGTCGAGAGCCTGGGCAGCCTGGCGGGACAGGCGGGGTTGATCGAGGGGATGGTCCACGGGATGGAAGCGAAGGGCTCCCACGTGGGCAAATACTATGTGCCCGACCGTCATCTGATGTACGCCTCACAGGTGCAGGCGCAGCAGATGTACCCGGAAGTGATCCAGGCCATCCGGCAGTTGACCGGCGGCGGGGTGATCATGCTGCCTTCCGCGGCCGTTGATTTCGCCAGCGCCGAAACCGCCGGTTACATCGAGAAAACCCAGCAATCACCGGTGATGGACGCCAAAGACCGGGTCAAGCTCTTCAAGCTGGCCTGGGACGCCATCGGTTCGGAGTTCGGCTCGCGGCACACCCAATACGAGATGTTCTATGCCGGCGCCCAGTTCGCCGTCCGCAACCACTCGTTCCGGACCTACGATTGGGAGAAAGCCACCGGCATGGTGGACCGGTTCATGAGCGGGTACGACCTGCCGGACTGACGTCTGATCATGGGCGGCGGCAGACAACCATTGCCTGATCGTCGCGGAGCGTCGGCGCTCGTTATGGGGAACAGCACTTGGTGGACGTTAGACGGCTTCTACGAGACGCCTGATCTTTCCTGAAAGATCGGAGACGGAGAAGGGCTTGGGCAGAAAGTCGGCCTTGAACGTTGGGCCGCACCGGTCCATGACCATTTGGATGGGTAGCCCCGTGGTCAACAGCACCTGAATCTCCGGCCTGATCTCCCTGAGGCGTTCCGCCAATTGGATCCCATCCATATAGGGCATCGCCACGTCACTGAGCAGGACGTCTATCCGGTCATCAGAATGGTCTTCGGCAACCTTCAGCGCCTCCACTCCGTTTTCCGCTTCAAGGACCCGGTATCCGTCTCGCCGCAACACCCTTGAGAAGAACTCCAGCAGTGGCCGGTCATCTTCCACCAGCAACACCGTTGCGCTTGAATCTTGGTTGGATTCTGTAAGATACGCCACTGGTAAATCGATTCTCCAACATTTGATCCGGGCGGGTTCACCGGGACCGAATCAACTGGATGCGGGCCCGCAACCCCACATCGAAAGGATAGCAGTCATTGCCGCTTAGAAAATAGGACGCCGGTGTGATTCCCGTAGGAGTAGCTCGTCGACCGCGCTGCAACCGCCGCATGTCCGGCCATGACTGATGTCCCATTTACCAGCGAATGCCTCCCCGTATCCCATGAAGCGCTATATGAAGCCGGCTTCAGAGGGGAGCCACGGCCAGGCCGGTTGATCCGGCCTTCAATACGCGTGCCTGGTTGC
>JACZXN010000357.1 GCA_022571575.1 Chloroflexota bacterium
CCCCTGGCCATACCCGACGCTCCGGCCGTGGCCGTTGGGCCGGTGGGCCGGCGCCCTCCAGCTTCCCATCCCCCCGTTCCGGCAGTTGCCCCGCCAGGTGCCGTGCATTAATATCTATTCAACGTTGGCCCTGGGCGGCGTTGAACCCCAGGTAGCGTAGAATTCCGGCGGTAATTGGGCCGGCCGCAGCAAATTCCAACCGTTTATCAGCCGGGCCGGTCGAACACCGGGGCCCGCCAGGAGGGAGAGTTGGCCACATCGATCGTGATGCCCCAGATGGGCTACGACATGAAAGAGGGCAAGGTGGTCCGCTGGTTCAAGAAAGAGGGAGAGGACGTGGCCCGCGGAGAGGTCATCGCCGAGATCGAGACCGACAAGGCGATCGTTGAATTCGAGGCCTACACCGGCGGCGTCATGGGCAAGATCGTGGCCGAAGAAGGCGTGGCCATCCCGGTGGGCGGACTCATCGCCGTGATCACCGACCCCGGCGAGCCGGTCCCGGAAGATATAGTCGCGGCGGCTGCTCCCGCGGAGTCCCCGCGGAAAAAGCGCCCCCAGCAGAAACGGCCCCGGCCCCGGCTGCGGCCGTTTCCGCTGGGGCAGCCGTCCCCGGTGAGATACGGGCATCGCCTTTGGCCCGCCGGTTGGCCCGGGAGCGCGGGATCGACCTGACCACCATCACCGGAAGCGGCCCCGGCGGCCGCATCGTTGAAGCAGACATCCCGGAGCAGGCTGTTCCCGCACCGGCTGGGACCGTCGCTCCCATGCCCATGACATCCGAAAATGTTGAGCTGTCGCGGATGCGACAGGCCATCGCCAAGGTAACCGGGGACAGCAAACGGGAGACGCCCCACTTCTACGTCACCATCGAAGTTGACATGACCAAAGCGATGTCGTTCCGCCGGGACATCAACGACGAGTTGGACGCCGAGACACGTGTCAGCGTCAACGACCTGATAGTCAAGGCATCGGCCATCGCCATCGGCCGTCACCCAAAGTTCAATTCCTTCTTCCGGGACGACCACCTTCAGATGAACGCGTCCATCAACGTGGGTATCGCCATCGCTCTGGAGTCGGGACTGATCGTGCCGGGCATCAACGGCTGCGAGAGCAAGAGCCTGGTGGAGATCGCCGCCGCCAGCCGCGACCTGGTGACCCGGGCCAACAGCGGGACCCTGCGCAACGAGGAGTACAGCGGCACCACCTTCAGCATCAGCAACCTGGGCATGTTCGAGGTTGACAGCTTCTCCGCCATCATCTTCCCGCCCCATGCGGCGGTGTTGGCGGTGGGCACCGTGAAGGAACAGCCGGTGGTGCGCGACGGCGAATTGGCCGTGGCCCAGATCATGAAAGCCACCCTCTCCACGGACCACCGCGTGGCCGACGGAGCCGAGGCCGCCCAGTTCCTGGTGGAGATCAAGAAGCTGCTGGAGAACCCGGTAAGCCTGGTGATTTAAAGCAGTCAGTTTACAGCTATCAGCCGTCAGCTATTTGGACCGGCCCAAGGCCCCACCCCGCAAGCCGGCCGCTGATGGCTGATAACTCGAAGGAAGGAGAGCATACGTGCCCAAACTAACCGGCGGACAGACCGTCATCGAGTCGCTCAAGGCCCAGGGGGTGGACACCGTATTCGGAATCATATCCATCCACAACCTGGACCTCTTCGATTCCCTATTCGCGAGCCAAGACAGCCTGCGGTTCATCGGCGGCCGCCTGGAGTTGGGCTGCGGGTTCATGGCCGACGGTTACGCCAGGGCCACCGGCAAGCCGGGCGTGCTGATCACCAGCACCGGTCCCGGCGCGGCCGACTCGGTGGGCGCACTGGGCGAGGCCTACTTCTCCGGGTCTCCCGTGCTGGAGATCACCACCAACGTGGAGCAGGAGTTCCTGGGCCTGGGCAAGCTTGCCACCCACGAGACCAAGGACCAACTCCGCATGTTCGAGGCGGTGACCGATTGGAACGCCATGATCAATCAGGTGGAGTCCATCCCCGACAACATCACCGAGGCCTTCGACCGGTTCCAGACCCGCCGGCCCCGGCCCATCGAACTGGAGATACCCACCAACCTTTTGGGCGCCCAGGCCGACGTCGAGATGTTGACCGCCCGGGTGCCGGATATACCCAAGGGCGACCCCAACAAGGTGGAGCAGGCGCTGCAGATGCTGCTCAAGGCCAAGCGGCCGGTCATCATGGTTGGCGAGGAAGTACAGATGTTGGGCGGCACCCAGCAGATCATCGAACTGGCGGAGAAACTGGGCGCGGCAGTGGTCACCAGCGACGGGGCCAAGGGGGCCTTCCCCGAGGACCATCCCCTTTCCCTGGGTCAGACCTTGGGACGGCGCATCTGGGGCGAGAACCCGGTCCAAGAGTGGTTGGGCACCTGCGACCTGGTGGTCGTATTGGGGTGCATACTGCCCCAGCGCTCCACCACCGGGATACAGTTGCAACTGCCCAAGGACATGGTGCACGTGCTGCTGGACGGCGACGCCATCGGCAAGAACTACCCCGCCACCGTGCCCATCGTGGCCAATTCCCAGGCCGTGGTGCAGCAATGGTTGAGCGCCATCGGAGACCAGGACGTCTACAAGGGCGACTCCTTCAGAGACGAGATCGCGTCCATGAAGGGCGAGATACGCCGTAAGCTGGAGGAGACCTGGGGCAACGAACTGCGGGTCTTCGAGACCGTGCGGTCGGTGCTGCCCCGGAACACCATCTTCTCCCTGGACCCGGCGGTGGCCTCCAGCCGCGCCAGCCGCTGCCTGGAGATCTACGAACCCAGGACCTTCATGCACCCCCACGGTTGGCTCGGTCTGGGGTTCGCCTTTCCGGCGGGAGTCGGCGCCAAGGT
>JACZXN010000358.1 GCA_022571575.1 Chloroflexota bacterium
GTTCCAGGAATATTGGAAGGACCAAGATGCCATGGACCGGTCGTTCCTGGGCGACTGGTACCTGACCGGAGACAAGGCCTACAAAGACGAGGACGGCTACTACTGGTTCGTGGGCCGCACCGACGACGTGATCATCTCCGCCGGATACCGCATCGGCCCCTTCGAGGTGGAGAGCGCGTTGATCGAGCACCCCGCCGTGGCCGAGTCGGCCGTGGTGGCCAGTCCCGACCCGGTGCGGGGCGACATCGTCAAGGCCTTCGTGATCCTGGCCCCCGGCTACGTGGCCTCCGACGAGTTGGTGGTCAGCCTGCAAGACCACGTCAAGAACGCCACCGCGCCCTACAAGTACCCCCGGGCCGTGGAGTTCGTCACCGAGCTGCCCAAGACCGTCAGCGGCAAGATACGCCGCGTGGAACTCCGCGAAGGCGAATTGGCCCGCGCCCGGCAGGAATCGACGGAACCTAAATCCCCCTAACCCCCTTTCGCAAAGAGAAGATCAACATCTCCCCCTTTCGTAAAGGGGGACCAAGGGGGATTTAAACACCGGCTAAATCCAAGTTACCGGATAGACCATGCCAAGTTTCAGCGAACAACTTAGGAACGAGGCCGAGCCCATCTGGCGGCGTATCTTCGACCATCCCTTTCTCAAAGAGATCAAGGACGGGACGCTGCCCCTGGATACCTTCCGCTACTACCTGGCCCAGGACTATCTATACCTGGAGGGATTCGGCCGGACCGTCGCCATGGCCCTGGCCAAAGCGCCCGACTCCCAGACCCTGCAAGACCTGGCCCAGCGGGTCATGACCCCGGTGGAGCGGCCCCTGCACCACAAGCTGCTGGCCGAGGCGGGGCTAACCATTGCCGACGCCGAGAACGCGGTGCGCTCGCCGATCAACACGGCCTACGTGGACCATATGCTGCAGACGGCGTCGCTGCACGGCCTTGGCCCCACCGCCGCCGCCCTGCTGCCCTGTCCCTGGACCTACCACCTGCTGAAGGACGAGATTGGCCAGTCGGAGCACCCGCTCTACGGACAATGGACCCGCTTCTACGTGGAAGGGTTCCTGGAGGGCAGCGTGGAAGCCTGGCGTGGGTTCGTGGACCAGATGGCCGCCGACGCCGGACCCGCCGAATTGGAGGCCATGCGCCAAGCGTTCATGACCAGCAGCCGCTACGAGTACATGTTCTGGGAGGCCGCCTATAACCGCCAGCAGTGGCCGGTGTGAAGGTTAGACCCGGCTAGCCCGTCTTGTCGAACAGTCCATCAGGCGCCAAACTTCGGCGGGCTCAACAAAGGGCCCGGCGCGGAATTCTTGGAAGGAGCGGCGGCCCGGTGATCTGACCGTCCGCTATTCGGAAGTGGAGGTCCCCTGGTACTTTTCTTCCATCTGGTCGAAGGTCTGGCGGCACATGGACAGCATGCTGCGGCGCTGCGCATCCTCCATCTGAGAGAAGCAAGTATCGAGCATCTTGGGCAGGGCATCGTGCATCATGCGTTCCAGGTCTTCCGGCCGCATCTGCTCGAAGGAACCCTCCATCATGTTCGGCATCAGGTCTGCCATCCCGCCCGGCCCCATCTTTCTAGACATGATGGGCATCATGACCTTCATTGAGGCTGTGATGCCTTCGGGGCTCTTTATCCCCATCCACCGCTTCATCATGGCTGTTTCAAATAACATGGTCTACCTCCAAACGTCCGAAAAACATCGACGTCCAACCACAGTCCAAACGGCTGGGCCGGACAATATCGTGGCAGGCATCGGAAGATAAAAGCTCGCCGGAGCCCGAGGAAGGGGGTTACGGCTTCTTGGGACGGATCGACTCAACGGGCGATGGAGTGGTGCGGTAGGTGTAGTAGCGGACACCGGCGCAGGGGACGAAATGGTACCAGTGGACCAACTCCGGCGCGGCCTGCGTGTGTTCGACGATCACCTGCAATTCTTTGAGGAGATACTTGGGGACCTGACGGACCTCCGGTTCAGCCACTATGACTCGCTCGGTGACCCGCTCCGGCATCGTGATGGTCGCCATACCGCCGCCTCCTTCCCTGGCCCGGCGGACCTGGCATGGCCGGCTGATCCCGGCCCGCCGCCGAGGCTCTCCACATCACTGTCATTCTCCCTCCGGGCCCGCACCTGGCGGCAGGGCCATCCGGCCCGGCGGAATCGGCCAAAAGGCCCCAACTTAGGGCATGGGTTATACTTGGCCCCGATCTGGCGGTCCATGGAGCCACTCAGGCCAGCCAGGCAGGCCCCGGCAAATCTCAAGTTAATGGAGGCCCACCGTGCCCAGAGCACCGATAAACGGGATCGACCTTTACTATGAGTCCCACGGCGACGATTCGGCCCCGGCGATAATCTTCGCCCACGGTCGCGGCGGCAACCACATGAGTTGGTGGCAGCAGGTGGCCGCCTTCTCCGCCCAATACCGCTGCATCACCTTCGACCACCGCGGCTGGGGAGCGTCCATCGCCGAGCAAGGCTCGCCCCTGCGGGAGAATTTCATCGGCGACCTGACCGCCCTTCTTGACCACCTGAAGATTGACAAGGTATTCCTGGTGGCCCAGTCCATGGGAGGGTTCGCCTGCCTGGGATTCGCGCTGGCCCACCCGGAGCGCACCCTGGGACTGGTCTTGGGCGACACCACCGGCGGAGTGGCCACCGACGGCGTGTTGGCGGCCCTCAAGAAGACCGATCCGCCGTCGGAGGGGCCGGCCCGCTCACTGTCGGCTGGTTTCATCAAAGACAACCCGGCCCTCACCTTTCTCTACCAGCAGATCGGCGGGCTGAACCCGCCCCGCGGTGAGGACGGGGTCATCTCCGGCTTCCGCCGCGAGGACGGGCCCCAGGCC
>JACZXN010000359.1 GCA_022571575.1 Chloroflexota bacterium
GGGGACCCTGGGTTATCCCATCTTCGTGGGATTGAGGGGGTTGGACCGGCCAGATCTGGTGCTTCTTCTCGACGACTACCGCAAGGCCTGGAAAGACGCCGGCCACGCCGGAGACGGAGACGTCTACCTGCGCATACCCGTCTACGTCGCCGCCTCGCGGGACGAGGCCTACGCCGATGCTGAAGAGAGCACCATGAGGTCTTACCGGCGCATGGCCCAGAACTTCGCCGCGTCAGCTACCGCCGCGGGGGCCACCGCTTCGGAGGACCGTGCGAAGCGTGGCGTGGCCTTGGCCGCGGTCACCTACCAAGAGTTGATCCAGGACCGTCTGGCCTACGGGAGCCCCGAGGGCGTGATTAGCCAGTTGAAGGAAATCTCCGGTGAATTGGGGCTTTCCGGCATCGTGGCCGAGACCAACGTGGGCGGGCTGGTGCCCAGAGAAAAGGTGGCGCGTTCCATCGACCTTTTCTGCAAAGAGGTCGTGCCGGCCCTGCGTTAGCGAAGCTGGGGCAGCACATACTCGTTGATGGCGACGGCCAGTCCGTCTTCCTCCACCGTGGGGGCTATAAAGTCGGCGACGGCCCTGACCTCTTCCGGCGCGTTGCCCATGGCGATGCTGAATCCACAGGCCTCCAGCATGGGCAGGTCGTTGTAGCTGTCGCCCGCCGCCACCATGTTGGCCGGGTCCACGCCCAGGGTCTTCCCCACCCGGGCGACTCCGGTGGCCTTGTCCACTCCGGCCAGTGTGAAGTCAACGGCCCATAGCCCGTTGTAGGGCAGGACCGCCTTGATCACGTGCATGCTCTTGTCGCCCCGGAAACATTGGGCCAGGGCGTCGGCGGCCCCCTCATCCAGGTCCAAGGCCGACACCCGGATCAGGTCCCAGTTGGGCACGTCGTCGAAGGTGCTGGCGGTGCCGCTGGCGTGGGTGGCGACGAACGCCGAGCCCATCTCCCGGAGTTTGGTGACCACCGCTTCGGCGTTGGCGGGGCCCAGCGGCGCGGTCCAAACGGACACCCCCCGCACCGGGTCCAGGATGTTGGCGCCGCCGTCGGAGACCTGGGGCGTGGTCAGGCCCAGTTCCTTGGAGTACCGCAACACGTCGGCCGGCTCCCGTCCGGTGGCGATGAACACCGGCAGGTGACGGCCCAACCGGGCGATGGCGTCTTGGACCGCCGGGGAGATCTTTTCGTCGGGGCCGATGATGGTGCCGTCCAGGTCCAGGGCCGCTGCCAGGATCATTGCAAACCTCGGGCAAACCTCGGACCTTGATCCGGTCCAGTGGAGAATCTCAAAGAGGGCTTAAAAATCAGTTAGAGAGGGAGTAGTCTCCCTCTCTAACGTGGGTCGCGGTTCCTCCCGTCGCTGAAACGGGTGTGCCGGGCTCGGGTCTAGTCGAAGACCAACTCTTTATTCTTGCGGTCGGGGTTGCGCATCTCAGCCAGACCGTCTTCGGCGGTCTCCTGGGAGTTGCAGAACAACTCGATGCCGTTGCCGTCGGGGTCTTTGATGTAGATGCTCCGGGTCATGCTGTGGTCAACGGTGCGCAGTTCCGACTTCTCGAAATACTGCTGCAACTTGTTGTAGTAATCCGTTAGCTCTGCGTAGTCTTCCACCTGGATGGCCATGTGGTTCAGACCCAGGCCGCCCTCGGTCACCGGGGCTGCGTCTTCGGGAGCCTGGAACAAGGCCAGGTCGTGGTGGATCGAACCGCAGGTCAGGAAGGTCCCGAATCCGGGGCGCTCCAGAGAGATCTCGAAACCCAAAACTTCGGTGTAGAACTTGGTTGAGGCATCCAGGTCTTTGGCGTTGATCACCAGGTGGCCGATCCGTTTGGGTTTTGCCATGTCAGTCCTCCTAATCGTTCCCACATTCTGAGCGTTATGATTGAGATATCACGCCGGATATTGATAATCGGTAACTCGAATACTATACCTTTTCAGCCGTCAAATTCCAAGGGGTGATGAAGTTGCGTGCCCCAGATGGAATCTAGAGTGGAATCGGTTTTGTTCAGCCCTCCCGCTCCAGGAACCGCTGCACCCGGTCCATGGCGTTCACTTTGTCGTAGCCTTCGTACATGAGCATGGCGTTCCGCACCGGGTCTCCGCCGAAGAAACGCTCGTAGAGCACCTGCCGGCCGCCGAAGGCGCTGCAGGCCACGTCCCAGGCCAGGTGGAACAGGCGCACCCGGTCCTTGGCGCTGGCGGAGTCGGTGGCCAGGTAACGCTCCAACTCCGGCGCCACCGGGGTATCGAAGTCGGCTTCGACCGGCAGGGCCATCAGGTTGCTGGAGCCCAGAAGCTGCACGATCTCGGCGAGCCTGGCGTAGATTGTCCTCGAGTACAGGTTGCGGCCGGCGGTCAGCGGTCCTTGGGCCGGGCACATCACGCCCCATTTGTTCAGCGTGGCGTCGGCCTCCGCAGCCCGCACGCAGGCTTTCAGCGTCTCCAGATAGACCACGATCTCGCCGATCCGCTCCTGGACGTGGGGGACCTGGGTTGAACCCAAAGTTTCCGCCATCAAAGAGGTGAGTCCCAGGATGAACTCGGTCTTGACCACGGTGCGGTTGACCACCTGCTGGCCGGTGTGAGCGGTGGACTGGGTGGCCGCGGCGTAGGCGTTGCACATGTCCACGTCGCCCAGCAGGAACACCCGCTCCCACGGCACCAAGACGTTGTCGAAAAAGACCAGGGCGTCCATCTCCTCGAACCTGGATCCCAGGGGGTGGTCGAAGCTGGAGCGGCCGAAGTCCAGGCTCTCGCGGCACATGAACCTCATGCCTGGGGTGGCGCAGGGCAAGGCGAATGAGAAAGCCTGCCGCCAGGCGTCTTTGCCCAACAGGT
>JACZXN010000360.1 GCA_022571575.1 Chloroflexota bacterium
GGGGCCCACCAGCGGGTCCGGCGTGCTATTCACCCGTGATCCGTCGACCGGCGTTAACCAGCTATTCGGGGAGTTCCTGTCCAACGCGCAGGGTGAGGACGTGGTCGCCGGGGTGCGCACTCCTCAAAGGCTTTCCAGTCTCTCCGAGGTGGCGCCACAGGCGGCGAAGGAGCTGTTTGACCTATCGCGGGAGTTGGAATCCCACTATCGGGATGTCCAGGACGTGGAGTTCACCATCGAGAATGGGCGCCTGTTCATTCTCCAGACACGCAGCGCCAAACGTACCCCGCTGGCCGCCGTTAAAACCGCGGTGGACATGGCCAACGAGGGAATGATCAGCCGCGAAGAGGCCTTGCTGAGGGTGGACCCGGAGGAGATAGTTCAACTTCTGGTGCCCCAGTTCAGGACAGACATGACGTCGGAAGAGGTGCAGGACACCCTTATCGCCCGGGGCGCCGGCGCATCGCCGGGGGGAGCCACCGGCCACGTGTATCTCGACGCCGATGGCGCCGTTGCCGCCGCTGCGAGGGGTGTTGCCGTAATCCTTGTCAGACCTGAAACCAAGCCCGATGACATCCACGGCATCGCTGCCGCTGTCGGCGTGTTGACCGCCAGGGGCGGCGTGACCAGCCACGCCGCGGTGGTGACCCGCGGCCTGGGCAAACCCTGTATCGTCGGATGCGATGCGTTTACGGTTGACATGGAGCAGCGGTTTCTGGCCGTCGATGGCCGCACCATCAAGGAAGGTGAGGAGATCAGCATAGACGGCACCACCGGTGACGTCTATTACGGCCGGCTGGAAACGATACGGCCCAAGTTGGAAGACTTGGTCGAGGCTAACACGCTGTTGGGATGGGCCGATCAGGCCCGGAAGCTGGGTGTAATGGCCAACGCCGACACGGCCGCGGACGCCGTTCAAGCCCTGAGCATGGGAGCAGAGGGTATCGGCCTATGCCGCACGGAGCACATGTTCCTGGACTCGGAACGGCTGCCCGCGGTGCGCCGGATTCTGCTGAATGCGGAAGCTTACCATGCGTGGAGCCGCAACGCCGCCGCGCGATCCGATGAGCCAGGCAAGGCGGCAGACCCGCCCGCGGCGGTGGCGGAGTTTTCCGACGCCCTGGACCAGGTGCGCCAATTGCAGACCCAAGATTTCCTGGAGATACTTCGCGTGATGGGCCGGCGTCCGGTAATCATCCGGCTGTTGGATGCCCCGCTCCACGAGTTTCTCCCGAATTACGAGACTCTATTGGTTGAACTGACGGAGCTGCGCGCCAAGGGAGTGGATGCCGATGAGCTGCAAGATAAGGAAGAGTTCTTGAGGTTGGTGGACTCGCTTCGTGAGGCAAATCCCATGCTGGGCCACCGGGGTTGCCGTTTGGGCCTGAGCTTCCCCGCCATCTACCGGATGCAGGTGGAGGCCATCATCACGGCCAGCGCCGAGTTGCTTGGCCAGGGTCTGGAAGTACAGCCGGAGATCATGATCCCGTTGACTGCCCATGTCCGCGAGATGCAGCGGCTGCGGGAAGACCTTGCTGGAGTAGCTGCTCGGGTCCAAAAGGAACTGGGAGTCGACGTACCCTACAAGTTCGGCACGATGATTGAGACTCCCCGCGCCGCCTTGACCGCCGGTGAAATCGCCCTGGAGTCTGAGTTTTTCAGCTTCGGCACCAACGACCTGACACAGATGGCTTACGGGTTTAGCCGCGACGACGCCGAGGGAAAGTTTCTGCGTTCCTACATCCAGGAAGGGATCCTGCCGGCGGACCCCTTCGAGACCATCGATATCGATGGCGTGGGAGCGCTGGTGCGCATGGCGGTCGAGGCCGGACGGCAGGCCAGGCCGGACCTGGAAATGGGTATCTGTGGGGAACACGGTGGTGACCCGGCCAGCATCAGCTTCTTTCACCAGGTGGGTCTGGACTACGTTAGCTGCTCCCCTTATCGGGTGCCGGTGGCCCGTTTGGCGGCGGCCCAGGCAGCGCTGAAATCTGCGGAGCGCTAGACAACGAAGCCAAGGGTCCGTTCCATAAGATCGAAAAAGCGTTGTTTATCTACCTGCTGGGCTACCTCAACCGGGCCCCCCAGCCCGGTTACCAGGCTCTCTCCCCGCCTGTCCGGGTCTGTAACTTCCACCCTGATCGAGGCCTGGTAGGTGGACGCCAAACTGGGTTCCAGGGCCACAGCCAGGGCCAGTGGGTCGTAAAATTCAAACTGATCGCGCTGAGGGTCCCGCCGAAACCAATTGGCCAGCAACTGCGCGGCCAGCCTTCCCAAGCGCGTCCTGGTTGCCAGCCCCTCGGCCCCTTGGCGGTCGATTCCCACCCTGCGGCAGACGGCCAGGTCAACCAGCGTGACCGGGACACCGGAAGCGAGTACCATGCCGGCCGCCTCAGGGTCGCTGTAGAAGTTGAATTCAGCGTAGGGTGTGACGTTTCCCGGGGTGTTCACGGCGCCGCCCATCACCACCAGGTGAGCCGTCTGCTCCAGAACACCGGGATGATGCAAGGTCAGCCAAGCCAGATTGGTCAGTGGACCCAGGGCGATGAGGGTGATCTGTCCAGGGAGGCCGCGTAGCCGCGCGGCGAGAAAATCGACGGCATTCGTGTCCACCGGTGTGGTTTTGGGCCGAGGAAGCCGCCGTGTCAGGCCGCTGACGCCGTGAACGGCATATGCGTAACCAAAGCTGCTACTGATGGGCCGGGCGCTGCCACTGGCCACCGGTATGTCGGTACGGCCGGCGTATTCCAGCAGCGCGAGTGCGTTGCGGGTGGTACGGGCCAAGGGCACATTGCCCCCAACGGTGGTCAGGCCCAGAACCTCCACCCCAGGCCAGGCCAGC
>JACZXN010000361.1 GCA_022571575.1 Chloroflexota bacterium
GTAAAGTAGAGCCAGTCATCACCACCGAATGGCATGATCGTGCCTCCGTTATCATGGTTGGCGGCTCGATAATAGCACGTACTTGGTGGTTTATTAGGTTTGCCGCGAGACTGATTCGCAGGCCGGGTGACCGCGGTCCTTCCGTAAAACCCGAAAACCGGACCCTCCCGAACCGCCCCCGTCAGATGTATGGCGCGGCGGTAAGGCGCCCGGCGGACCTAGCTCTGGACCAGTTCCCGAATCGCCTCGGTGAGCGCTGGGAGGACGCTTTCCCAGTCTCCAACCACTCCGTAACGGGCCTCTTTGAAGATGTTGGCCTCGGAGTCTTTGTTGATGGCCACGATAACCTTGGCCCCGGAACACCCCGCCATGTGCTGGCTGGCGCCCGATATGGCCACCGTGATGTACAGGTCCGGGGTGATGGTCTTCCCCGTCAGCCCCACCTGATAGCTGGACGGCACCCAACCGGAGTCCACCGCCGCCCTTGAGGCGCCGACGGTGCCTCCCATGATCTTGGCCAGTTCTTCCAGGTGGGCGAAGGGCTCCGGCCCGCCCAGTCCGCGGCCTCCGGAGATCACGACGCGGGCGTCCTCCAGCTTCACGCCTTCGGCCTCTTCAATGACCGTGTCCACAACCTGGGTGCGGGCCAGGGAGGCGTCCAACTCCACAGGGAATGAGACAACCTCGCCCTGCCGGGAGGCGTCTGCTATTGCGGGCTCGTAGGCCTTGGGGCGGATCGCGGCGATCTGGGGGGTTTGGTCGCAGCTCACCACGGCGATGGCATTGCCGCCGTATACCGGCCGGTTGGCCAGCAGCCGCTTCTCGGCGGGGTCCACCGAAACCTCCAGGCAGTCTTGCGCCAACCCGACGCCCAAGCGAAAGGCCAACCGGGGGGCCAGCTCCCGTCCTTCATTGGTGCGGGCCACCAGCACCACCCGGGGGCTGGTCTCCTTGCAGAGGGTTTCCAAGGCGGCCAGGTGCAGGTCCACCTGGTAATGGGCCAGCAGCGGGTGGTTCACCGCATAAACCTTCTGCGCGCCGTGGGCGATGGCCTGTTGGGCCGCCGCGTCCAGGGTGTCACCCAGAAGGGCGACTGACAGTTCCTCTCCCAGATCGCCGGCGACCTTTTGCCCGGCGGCCAGCAACTCCAGGGTGGTACTGCTCAGTCCTTCGCTGGAGGCGTCGCCCAGGATCAGTACTCCGGTGCCATCAGCCATCACGGCCTCCCGTGCCATTGGAATATTTCCGCGGGTCCCTCTGGAGCGGCGTTACATGTTCCGCTCGTGGTGAGCTTGTCGAACCATCTAGTTCGCGTCCTTCGAAGGGCTCAGGGTGAGCGGATAAGCGGAACAACTTTTTCTTAAAGTAAGGGGCTAGATTATCTTGTCTTCCCGCAGTTTCAGGGCCAGGAGTCGGCCCGAGTCGGCCGCGTCCTCTCCCTCGATGATCTCGCATTCCCGGTCGCTGACCGGAACGAAAAGGTCCCGCAGTGTGAGACGCGGCTCCGATTGGGCAGCGTCCAGGCCCAGATCGGCGGCGCTCCAGATGGTTGGCTTCTTCCGGGTGGCCGCCATGATGCCGCGCAGGGTCGGGTACCGCGGCTGGCCCAGTTCGTTGCTCACCGTAACCAGCGCCGGCAGCGGCGCCTCGACAACCTCGTAGCCGTCGGCGATGATCCGTTCAACCCGGACCTTGCCGTCCAAAACATCGACTTTCTTGCCCAGCGAGATACAGGACATGCCCAGGATCTCGGCCACGCCCAGGGGCACCTGAGCATTGTCCCAGTCGGAAGCCTGGCGTCCGCAGATGATCAGGTCGAAGCCGTCCAGCTTGCGGATCGCCGCCGCCAGCAATTGGGCGGTCAAGAAGCTGTCGATGGTGTTTTCGAAGGCGTCGTCCTGGAGCAGGACCAACTCGTCGGCCCCCATGGACAGGGGTTTTTTCATGACGTCCAGGGCGAACTCGGTGCCCGTGGATATCACCGTGACCGTGGCTTCCTGGGCGTCTTTGATCCGCAGGGCGGCTTCCACGGCGTTCTCGTCGAACCCGTTGACCACCGGCGGTATGTTGGGCGGCGGGACAACCTTCTTGGATTCCCCATCGATCCGGAACGCCGCCATGGGCATCTCCGGGTCGAGTACCTGCTTGGCTAGAACACCTATCTTGAGAGCCATGATTCTCCTGTCGGCAGTGATGGCAAACGGCCGGAAACGGGCCTGCCGGGACGTTGTGAAACATATCACCAAGCTTCCCAGGTGTCAATTGAAACCGAGACTGGCCAGGCAGGCGTAGGATTGATTGAGACCCCCCTGCGAATGCTATAATTTTGGGTGCAAACGGGGGGCATGTTCGGCAGGGCGTGGTTGGTCCGGGAGTCCCCGTGCCCCTTCCAAAAGTACGCCAAAAATCCCGCCAAAATCCCCCGGGAGTTCCCATGGCATGAGGTCTGATTAGCGATGAATACTTTGAAAACGTTCTTCTTGATGATGGTCATGTCGGCGCTGCTCTTGATCGTGGGCGCCCTGCTCGGCGGCGTCGGCGGCATCATCTTCGCTCTGGTCTTGGCCGTCTTCATGAATTTTGGGGCCTACTGGTTCTCCGACCGGATCGCCCTGGGCATGACCCACGCCCGGGCCATCACCGAGAACGACGACCCGGAACTGTACAGCATCGTCCGGGAGCAGGCGTCGTTGGCGGGTCTGCCCATGCCCAAGGTCTTCGAGATCGAGTCCGATTCCCCCAACGCCTTCGCCACCGGCCGCAACCCCGATCACGCCACGGTTGCCGTCACCACCGGCATCCGGCGCATCCGCACCCGTGAGGAGTTGGGCGGCGTGCTGG
>JACZXN010000362.1 GCA_022571575.1 Chloroflexota bacterium
CTCGGCCGGCAGCGCCGACGGCATGCGGGAGATGGGCGACTTTCTCCGGGACAAGCTGGGCAGTGTCGTTGTGGCCCTGGCCGCGGTGGTCGAGGGTAGTCCCATACTGATCACCATGGTCACCCCCGACCTGGTGGAAAGGGGACTGCACGCCGGCAACATAGCCCGGGAAACCGCCAAAGTCATGGGCGGCGGAGGCGGCGGACGCCCCGAGATGGCCCAGGCCGGCGGCAAGCAGCCTGAGAAAGTGGACGAGGCCCTCAACGGCGTTCCCGCCTTGGTTCGCCAGGGGCTGTCCAGATAAGGCCATGACCGAACAACCTAAGCTGATGGCGTTGGACCTTGGCGAGCGCCGCATCGGTCTGGCGGTCAGCGGCCCCGGCGGCCTGGCATTACCCGCCGGGCACATCGTTCGCGGCAAACTGGCACATGACGTCCAGCAGGTCATCGCGGCCGCCGAGGAACGCCGGGCCCAGGGCATCGTGGTCGGCATCCCCTACACCCTGGATGGCGAGACCGGCCCCTCCGCCAAACTGGCCCACGGCTTCATCCGGGCCCTTCGCCGGGGCATCGGTGAAGAAGAATCGCTGACCGTCTACGAGATGGACGAACGGTTCACCAGCGTCGAGGCCGAGGGCCTGCTGCGCGAGTCCGGGGTCCAACCCTCCCGTGACCGGGCGGCCGTGGACGAGGCGGCGGCGGTGCTGATATTGGAGCGGTTCCTGGCGTCTCGGGAGTCTTGAAGTGGTAGACTTGCCCCCTCATGCCGCCGCCGCATGCCTGGCCGCCAGGTAGCCAAAGGTCATGGCGCCGCCAAGCTCGCAGCCCGCTTGGTAGCCGATGCCGTAGAAGTGGGCAGTGGTGCTCCCGCAGGCGTATAGTCCCGGAATAGGCTGGCCCCGCAGGTGCAGCACCTGGGCGAACTCGTTGGTCATGAGACCGGTCGTGCCGGTGGCCGCGGGCTCCAGGGGAAGGCCGTAGTACGGAGGCTTGTTCAGCGGACCCAGGTTTGGGTTGGGCTCGTGGGTCAGGTCCCCACTGACCGAGTTGGCGAAGGGAAACTCACCCCGGCCGAAGTCTTGGTCTTTTCCCACGCCGGCTAGGCGGTTGAACCGCCGGACAGTTCTTCTCAAGCCCTCGGCGCTGATCCCCAACTCCCGGGCCAATCCGGCGATCGTTCCACTTCGGATAAGCCATTCCGGCGCGTTCTGGCCGGGCTGGATGCTGCCCAAGCCGTACTTGTCCAGGTAGGTCTGGTCGAAGACCAAGAAGCAGGGCACATTGACGTACCGGTGCCGCCGGACGTCGAAATTGCGCAGAGTGGCGCCGACCTGCTGGCCGATCGACTCGTCGGAAAAGCGGTTTCCGTCCAGGTTGACCAGGATGCTATGGGGGAACCCGGATTCGTTGTTGGTGACGCCCCGGTAAAGGGGAGTCCCGTAATGCTCTTCGCCGGGGATAACGTACAACAGGTCCTGCTGGAACTGGGGTTTTATGCTGATGGCGGCCCCGATCTCCCCGGCCAGGACGACCGCATCCCCATCGACACTGGGCGGCAGGAGCGACTCAGTGGCGTGAAACTCGCTGGACCTTTCGGTCAATGCCTCGTTCCTGATGTTGCTGCCGGTGGCCAGGACCACGCCTCTCCGGGCCATGACTCGAAACTCTTTGCCGCCTTGGCTTACGGTCACCCCTTGGACCCGGCCGTCTTCCACGATCAGTGACTGCACGCTGGCCTCAAGGTGGAATGGGATATTCCGGCGCAGCACCGCGCTCATCAGGTGGCCGATGAGACCGGCCCCAAAGGTGCGTATATCTTTGTCCATGCGTTCCCGTATCAGCTCCCGGTCCCAATTCCGCGGCTGCGCCCTGCCGCCCCAACTGGCCACCTCTTCGAACGTCGCCCGGTGGGTCACCGCCGGCGCGGCCCGCAGATGTTTATGCCATGCGCCCAAAGACTTGGCCTCAAAGGGCCTGACCTGCAGATTCCGGCCTTCACCCAGGGAACCTGGGGCCATCCCTTGGAAGTAATCCGGGAAGCCTGGGACCACATAGAAGGGGATCTCCGCATAGTCGCAGAAGAACTTGAGGGCCTCGGGGGATGTGTCGATGTAGGCCCGAAGGTTGCTTTCCATCTCATGTCCGGCGGCCAGATGATGGAGGTAATCATAGGCGTCTTCCCGGGAGTCCTCGATGCCCAAGGCCCGTTCCAGATGGTTGTCGCCCACCCAGACTATCCCGTATGAATAGGTCGTCCCACCGCCGAACACCTCGGACTTTTCCAGGATCACGGTCTCGAGACCTTGCGCCTGGGCCGCCAAGGCCGCGCAGCTTGCTCCCATCCCGGACCCGACGGCTATGAAGTCGACTTCCATGTCCGATGTGAGACTTACGGTGGTCATTCCGTCGCTCCTCCTTGGCTGGAGATTCGAGTATCATACAGCAGCGCGGGCGTGGGTCCGCAACGCCAGGCTTAGCTAAACTATTTTTCGCTATCGATCAGAATTCTGGGAGATTCCGATATGACCACCAACGGCAAGGCCGAGACCGTCATCAAGAACGCCAACATCATCACGATGGACACCGATCGCCCCAGGGCGCAGGCTCTGGCCATGACCCACGGAAGGTTCGCTGGGGTCGGCAGCAATGAAGACATGGAAGGCCTGATCGGTCCGGGCACCACGGTTTTGGACCTGGGCGGCCAGACCGTGCTGCCGGGCTTCATCGACGCCCACATTCACGTGTTGAGCAGCGGAGTGAAGCATGTGATGTCGGCCGACTGCGACGTTCCGACCCTCAAGCAGGTCCAGGCTGGCCTGAACGAACGGGCTGAAAAAACTC
>JACZXN010000363.1 GCA_022571575.1 Chloroflexota bacterium
ACCCACCGCGCCACCGACTTCGGCATGGCCGACCGCATAGTGCTGGGCGACGCCGTGGTCACCGGATACGGCCAGGTGGAGGGCCGGCAGGTCTTCGCCTTCGCCCAGGATTTCACCGTGATGGGCGGCTCATTGTCCGAGGCCGTCAGCCAGAAGATCTGCAAGATGCTGGACCTGGCGGTCAAGGCCGGCTGCCCCGTGGTCGGGTTCAACGACTCAGGCGGGGCCCGCATCCAGGAAGGGGTCTTGAGCCTGGCCGCCTACGGCGACATCTTTCTGCGCAACACCATGTACTCCGGGGTCATCCCCCAGATATCGGTGATCGTTGGTCCTGCGGCCGGCGGCGCGGTCTACTCCCCGGCCATCACCGACTTCGTATTCATGGTCAAGGGCACCGGCCAGATGTACATCACCGGCCCCGATGTGATCAAGGCGGTGACCGGCGAAGAGGTGACCCACGAGGACCTGGGCGGCGCGGCAACCCACGCCACCCGCAGCGGCGTGGCCCAGTTCGTCTACGAGACCGAAGAAGAGTGCATCAACGAGGTGCGGCGCCTCCTCGGCTTCCTCCCCAGCAACAACCTGGAGGACAGCCCCCTGGAGCCCACCGGCGACCCGGCGACCCGGAGGGAACCCGACCTGCGGTACCTGGTTCCCGACGACGCCAACCGTCCCTACGACATGCGGGAGATCATCTACAAGATCGTCGATGATGAAGAGTTCATGGAGGTCCACCAGAACTTCGCCCCCAACGTGGTGGTGGGCTTTGCCCGGATGAACGGCCGCTCGGTGGGCATGGTGGGCAATCAGCCGGAATATCTGGCCGGGGTGTTGGATATCGACGCATCCTCCAAGGCGGCCCGGTTCATCCGGTTCTGCGACTGCTTCAACATCCCCATCGTGACCCTGGTGGATGTGCCCGGGTTCATGCCCGGCGTGGACCAGGAATACGGCGGTATCATCCGCCACGGCGCCAAGCTGATCTTCGCCTATGCCGAGGCCACGGTGCCCAAGATCGCGGTCATCATCCGCAAGGCCTACGGCGGGGCCTATATCGTGATGAGCAGCAAGCACCTGCGCTCGGACATCAACCTGGCCTGGCCCTCGGCGGAGATCGCCGTCATGGGGGCCGAAGGCGCGGTGAACATCATCTACCGGGACGAGATCGCCGGGGCCAAGGACCCGGACAAGAAGCGTCAGGAACTCATTGAGGAATATAAAGAGAAATTCACCACGCCCTACATCGCCGCCGCCCGCGGGTTCCTGGACGACGTGATCGATCCGGCGGACACCCGGGTGCGGATCATCAAGGCGCTGGATATGCTGCAAAACAAGCGGGACAGCCTTCCCGCCAAGAAACACGGCAACATCCCCCTGTAGCGCCGATACGCGCGGCGGAAAGCCCCCAACAACAGACGTTTGTATTAGAATAGGCGGGCCGCCCGGCCATCAGACTTCGTGCTTGCGGCCTCTGCATATTCAGCCACCACAGGAGACATTCATGGAGTTCGGCGTTTTCTACCAGCTTCCGTGCTCGGTGGACCAAACTCCCGCCGCCCGTTTCCGGGACACCATCGCCCAATGCCAACTGGCCGACGAACTGGGTTTCGACGCCGCCTGGCTGGCGGAGCTGCACTTCAATCCGCGCTTCTCGGTGATGTCGGCCCCGATGATGATCGCGTCGGCCGTGGCCCAAACCACCAAGCGCATCCGCATCGGCAACGCCATCAACCTGCTGCCCCTGCACCAGCCGGTCCGGCTGGCGGAGGAAGCGGCGACCCTGGACGTGTTGTCCAACGGCCGGGCCATCTTCGGCGTGGGCCGGGGCTCCATGCCCAGCCACTTCGAGGGCTACGGCATCGACCGGGAAGAGGGCCGGGGCCGCTTTTTAGAGGCCCTGGAGTTGGTGCTGGGCTCCTGGCGGCACGAGGATTTCACCTACCAGGGCAAGTACTACCAGGTCCATGGGGTGACCGTGACGCCCAGGCCGGTGCAGCAGCCCCACCCGCCGGTGTACGTGGCGGCCAACAGCGCCGACACCTTTGGCATCGTCGGCTCCCTGGGTCACAGCATCCTGGTGGCGCCCACCATCGTGACCACCGAAGGGGCCCTGGCCGGGCTGGCGTCCTACCGGGCGGAACTGGCGGAGAACGGTCACGACGGCGCAAAACTGAAGGTCAACGTCAACGTGCCCATGCACGTGGCCTCCGAGGAGAAGGAAGCCCGGGCTGGATTCACAAAAACCATAGACAACTACCTGCAGACGCTCCGGGATATCGGCGCATCCCAGGGCGCCAGCCGTGGCTCCAGCCGGGCGGATAGCCTGACCGCCGAGAGTGTCATGGAGGAGTTCGCCGCCGTGGGAACCCCGGACCAGGTGGCCGCCAAGCTGGAGAAAGTCATAGAGTTGTACGGGCCGCAGGAGATCATGTGCTGGTTCAACATCGGCGGCATGCTGCCCCACGCCGAGGTGGAGTCTTCCATGCGGCTATTCGCCAAAGAGGTCATGCCCCGCTTTCAGTAGCCGGCGTACCTGGTGGGTTTATTCAAAAGTAATGCCCTTTTTTCGGCAACACATGGGTCCTGAACCCAGCCAAGAAAGGCAGCCGTGATTTAAGACATCATGCCCCGGCTCAGCCGGCCGTGAGGTGAACGCCCATGAGCTCATCCGAGTCATTGTTCGAGCATGGCCGGAAGGTACAGGCGGAGCGGGACGCCCCGCTGGCCGAGCGGATGCGTCCCCGGACCTTCGACGAGTTCGTGGGACAGGACCAGATCGTCGACCCCGGCCGGGTGCTGCTGAAGTCCATCGCCGCCGGGCGGCTGCCCTCCAT
>JACZXN010000364.1 GCA_022571575.1 Chloroflexota bacterium
ACATATGCTGTTAAAAAAAGCCCCCGGCTAATGGCCGGGGGCTTCTTAATCCAACTATTAACCGGGTCTGAATCTACCGGTCCATGACCTTCATGGTCCCGGTCTCGGGGTTGTATTGGAAGCGGGTCACCCGGTCCAGCTTCTGGGACTCGAGGCGGACCACTATGGAGCGGCCCTCTTCGACGTTCAGCGTGTCGTGAATCTCGCCGGGCAGGAAGTAGGCCACGTCGCCGTCATGCTGGGTGAACTGGCCGCTTTCCACGATCTGGGCATGATCCACGCCCTCGCCGGGGAAGGCCCAGCGCCACTTGCGCTGACGGATGGAACCCTTGTAGATCCCGTAGACCACCCAGGTCACGCCGTGGTCGTGGGGCAGGTTGTCTTGGCCGGGCTTCTGCACCGAGGCCATGAGCCACCAGCCATTGCCGGGGTGACCGGTCTCCTCGTCCAGATGGAGCGAGAATCGTCCATACCCTTCTTCTTCGCCAAGTTCCAGTTTTTCTTCCAGCCAACCCGACACCGCCAGCAAACGCTTCAAGAACGCGGACACTGTCTTGGCTTGAACGTGGGGGTCCTGCTCGTTCCGGAAGACGTCTCTGACATCCTCGATGAAGGCCTCCATGGTGTAGGTCGCCGTCTGTGTCTGTGCCATCTCGGTCCTCCCGACTTAGTTCGATGATATTTGGTATTCATTTTGATTGGGTGCATGAGCCGGTGTCAACAGGCTGGCTTTCGATAATGAGGCGGCTGGAAAATCGCAGGTCCGCCGGCGTGGGGGCCGAACCGGTCCCTTCCTTCCGTTGGACCATTGGAAACACCGTGGAAAAACCGTGGGTACACCGTGGAAATACCGGCGGCGGCGGCGAACCGAAAATCCACGGGGGATATACACTGGCGTTTTTGACGCGCCGGGGCTATCATAGGCGCAACATTTTCCCCGGCGCCCAATCCCCGAATTTGCCCCAGAATTTAGGAGGAGACGTCATGGCGGACAACTTTACCATCTTGGTCGGCACGGTCGGTCAAGGAATGAACGTGAGCGGCGACAGCGGCGAGACCTGGACAAAGATCCGGCAACCGATCCCTTCGGAGTGCAATATCAGGGCCCTGCGCACCTATCCGGACAACCCGCACCGTATCCTGGCGGGCACCGATGGCCTGGGCCTGTTCCGCAGCGAAGACAACGGGGTCAACTGGGAGAGCGTCGATTCGCCCATCGGCGACCAGCAGATCTGGTCGGTGGCCGTGGACCCGGCCCACACCGACACCATATTCGCCGGCACCCGGCCCGAGGGCTTCCGCTCCCGGGACGGCGGCAAGACCTGGGACAAATTGTCCATGGGCGTGACCAAGGAGTGTCCCATCGGGACCCCGCGCACCACCAACATCATCGTCGACCCCAGGGACAGCAACACCATCTGGGCCGGCATCGAAGTCGACGGCGTCTACAAGAGCATCGACGGCGGCGACAACTGGCTGCACCTGCCAGACCTGGGACCCGACCCGTTCCACGGCGACATCCACGGCATGGCCATTACCACCGGCGCCAACCCGGCGGTGTATTGCACCAGCCCCTTCGGCTTCGCCACCAGCACCGACGAGGGCGAGAGCTGGGACTACCACTACTTCCCCAAGTTCAACCCCGACGATGTCCGGTCCTACTGCCGGGGCATGATCGTCAAACCCGACAACCCCGATGTGATGTTCGTCGGCAACGGCGATTTCATACCCGGAGTCGTGGGCTGCGTGCAGATGACCAAAGACGCGGGCAAGACCTGGGCCCCGGTCAACCTTCCCGTCGAGCCCAACTCGGTGGTCTATTGGCTGGGCAACAACCCTGAGATTCCCAACGTCGTGGTTGCAGCCACCCTTTTCGGCTACATCTACGTGAGCACCGACGGTGGCGACAACTGGACCAAGCTCCGTAAGGAGTTTGGGGAGGTCCGGTCCATAGCGGTGACCCCCAACTAAGGCATCCCAAACGGGGGTCTTTCCAAGCAGGTCGGTAAAGGGGGGCGTCCCATTACATCGGGACGCCCCCTCTGCTTTGTCCGGTATCTGGCAAGATGTGATTCGGAGCGACGGACCAGGCCACGGACCCCTCGGCGCGGCGCTCCGATGTTTTAGGTGAGAGGTCTGAGCCAAAGATACGGGACGCGTCCGCATCGGGTAAAACAGGGGTCCCGGCGATCCGACCGACCGACGAGTCCGGCCTGGTCCGAACCGCTCCGGCTTGATCCGGCGTAATGGACATACCCTCACGCCCCGGGCCAGGCGAATTTAGGCCGATGCCTGGAGTATCTGTCGAACCGACCGGATGCTGAATGGTTTGCTCAAAAACGGGTTCCCCGTTGATTTGATGAAATTCCTGGCGCTGGCGCTCGTCGTGTCCCCGGTGATGAAAACCATTTTCCTGGCCAGATCGGGAGAGAATTCGTTGGCCCGTTGATAAAGCCCCTGGCCGTCTAGACCTGGCATCCGCAGGTCCACGAAAATGATGTCGAAATCGTCCGTCTGAATCAGGTCCCAGGCGTTATTGCCGTTGGAGGCCAGAACCACATCATGTCCGTCGCCTGACAACACCCGGGACAGGGTGTCCCTGACCACGGGTTCGTCGTCAACCACTAGAACGCGCAGGCTGGGGATGAAATTGGCGGGCGTTTCCGTCGTCCGGGACTCGCCGGAAGTTTCGCCGGAAGTTTCGCCGGCCGAAACGGGCAGCTCGATGTGGAATATGGCTCCCTCTCCCCGGTTGCTCTCGGCCCACAGTTCCCCGCCATGCTCGCGGATGATCCCGTAGCAGATGCTCAGTCCCAGGCCCGTACCCTC
>JACZXN010000365.1 GCA_022571575.1 Chloroflexota bacterium
GGTTGCCGCCGACCTGCCCGCTCACCCGTTGCTGCGCTCGGTGAAGATCGGCCGGGGCACCGGCAACATCGCCGTCGGGCCGGCCATGACCCGCGAACAGGCCATCCAATGCCTGGAGACGGGGATCGAGACCTGCCGGGAGCAGATCGCGGCGGGGTCCGACCTCATAGCCTGCGGCGACATGGGCATCGGCAACACCACGCCGTCCAGCGCCATCACCTCCGTGATAACCGGCGCCGGCACGGACCTGACCACCGGACGGGGCACCGGCCTGGACGACGCCGCCCTGTCCCACAAAGCCTCGGTGGTGCGGCGGGCCATCGATGTGAACCGGCCCGACCCAAAAGACGGCCTGGACGTTCTGATGAAGGTCGGCGGTTTCGAGATCGGGGTGCTGGCCGGGGTGTTCTTGGGAGCGGCGGCCGGACACCGTCCCGTGGTGGTCGACGGGTTCATCTCAGGCGCGGCGGCATTGATCGCCTACACCATCGCCCCCGAGGCCGGACACCGGTTCATCGCCTCCCACCAATCGGTGGAGCCGGGTCACGGCATCGCCCTCAGTTTCATGGACCTGAATCCCCTGTTGGACCTGGGCATGCGGCTGGGCGAGGGCACGGGGGCCACGCTGTCGATGCACGTTATTGAAGCGGCCGCCAAGTGTCTCTCCGGCATGGCCACCTTCGCCGAAGCGGGCGTCTCGGAAAAAGGCGACTCCGGGAAGGCCGAAGACGCCCCGATCGAAGACGACCCGCAAGAGGCCGCCTCCTGATCGCCTTCTGGCTCAACCCCCTCCGACTGGCGGTGACCTTCCTCACAATCATTCCCGCCTCGCGCGATCTGGACCGCGGCCCAAAGGACATCAGCAACTCCCGGGCCTTCTATCCCGCAGTGGGGCTGCTCATGGGCCTGCTCCTGGTGGGAGTGGAAGAGGGGTCCAGCCGGTTATTCTCCGAGCCTCTGACCGCCGCCTTTCTGGTGGCGACCATGGTTATCGTCACCAGGGCCCTCCACCTGGACGGGCTGATGGACGTGTGCGACGGCGTGTTCGGCGGCTTCACCCAGGAACGCCGGCTGGAGATCATGCGCGACTCCCGGGTGGGCGCCTTCGGGGTGGCCGGCGGCGTAACCGTCCTGCTATTGAAGTACGGGGCCTTGGTCGCCCTGCTGGGCCTTGCGGAACCGGGCAAGGAGTGGGCGTTGCTGCTCTTCCCGGCCCTTTCAAGGTGGACCATGGTTGTTTTGTTGGGGGCCTTTCCTTACGTCCGCGCCCAGGGGCTGGGGTCGCCGTTCCACGGGGGCGGCATCAGGGTTGCCACAACGGTGGCCGGCATCTCCGCCCTGGCGGCGTCCTTTCTATTGGGCGGCTTCGCCGGACTGGGGCTCTTCTTCGGGGCTGTGGCGCTGGCCTGGTTACTGGGATGGGCCATGGCCAAAGCGTTGGGCGGCCTCACCGGCGACACCTACGGTGCGGTCAATGAGATCATTGAAACAACTGTGATCATCGCCGCGACGGCCCTGGCCGCCCAGGAATGGCTGGAGCCCCTGCCGGACCTGCTGGACCGGTTCTGATGTTCCCCGGCGCCGAAGACCTGGCGGTCCTGGCGCTGGCCGTGTTGTTGGACCTGACTCTGGGAGAGCCGCCAAAGTGGGCCCACCCCACGGTCTGGATGGGACGGCATATCGCCTTCGTTGAGAAAAGGATGCCCAAAAAGGGTGTTGCCGGCCTGGCGGCAGGTCTGGGCATCGCGTTGACGTTGCCTGCGATCTGGGGGGCGGAACTGTATTTCCTGACCATGTGGTTGAAGGATGTCCACACCATCGCTTACATCCTGGTGGGCGGCGCCCTTCTGAAAACCACTTTCTCGGTGCGGCTGCTGCACCGGGAGGCGGCGTTGGTCCGGGGCCACCTGGAACGCGGCGACCTGGAGCAGGTGCGGGCCCGGATGCCGTCATTGGTCAGCCGCGACCCGGCCAACTTGAGCGCCGAGCAGGCCACGGCCGCCACCGTGGAGTCGGTCTCGGAGAACATCAACGACAGCTTTCTGGCCCCATGGTTGTTCTTCGCGCTCTTCGGGTTGCCGGGGGCCTTCGTCTACCGGATGATCAACACGCTGGACAGCATGATAGGCTACCATGGAGTTTACGAGCACCTGGGCAAGGCTTCGGCCCGTCTTGACGACCTGATAAACTTGGTCCCCGCGCGGCTGGCCGGATTGCTGCTGGTGGCGGCCAGCGCCTTTCTACCCGGCCAGCGGATGACCAGGGCCTGGCGCATCATGTGGCGTCACCACGGACGCACCCCCAGCCCCAACGCCGGCTGGACCATGAGCGGCATGGCCGGGGCCTTGGGAGTGCAGCTCCAGAAAGTGGACCCAGACGTGGGCTACCAACTGGGCGAACCCGGCCGGCCCATCGAGCCCAGGGACATCGGCCGGGCCATCCAGTCCATGTACCTGGTGGCGTTTTTCGGCCTGGTCATCGCGCTGGCGGTGATCTTCGCCCGCGCCAGCATCTTCTAAGGGGCAGGCCCCAGCAGACTATCGATCTAACATGTCAGACCAACCAGAAGAAAACGCGGCGAGCCGCCGGCCGGTGCATGGGAGTATCAATCCCCGTGAGTTGCGCGCGCTGGGTCTGAAGCCGGAAGACCTGTTGGATTTCAGCGCCAGCATCAGTCCCATCGGCCCCCCGGAAGGGGTATGGGAGGCCATCCGGAGCGTGGACCTGAGCGCCTACCCGGACCCGGAGTGTCTGGAGCTCCGCGAGGCCATCTGCCGCCACCTCGCCACACCTTCGCG
>JACZXN010000366.1 GCA_022571575.1 Chloroflexota bacterium
TTGACCACCCGGAGGGGCCTGCCCACGGCATCGTCATCGCCCGCGTCAACAAGGTTTATCCGCCGGAATTCAGCCGGGTCCATCCCCAGTTCCCGGGCCAGCAGGTCGGTATGGCACTCAAGGGCAAAGGTGTATTGGTGGGCCCCCGGCGCGCGGAAGTATCCCCCCGGCGTGGTGTTGGTGTACACCTGCAGGAACTCAAACGACGTGTTGGGTATGTTGTAGCCGCCGCCCACGTAATGGTGGGTGGATAGATATGCCCTGGGCTTCATGGCCCCGTAGGCGCCGCTGGCGTGGACCGCCCGGACCTCGCGAGCGGTCAAACGTCCGTCCCGGGTCACTCCCGAGCGGATCGTAATGAACGTAGGGTGCGTCGGGTTGCTGGCGGTGAGCTCCTCGAACGAGGTCATCACGATCTTGACCGGGCGGTCGGCCATCTTGGCCAGGAGGTAGGCGATGGGAAGGTCGCGGGCGTCGCCCTTTCCCCCGAAATCGCCGCCGCACGCGACGACGTTGACCCTGATCTGCTCTTCCGATAGGCCAACGGCTTGGGCCAGTTGCCGGCGAGCCCGGAAGGGGGCCTTGCTGGAACACCAGGCCTGGATGCGCCCGCTATCATCAATTGATATGATGCTGGCAAAGGGCTCCAGGTAGCCCTGGTGGCGGCTGGGCACGGAGAAAGAGTGCTCCAAGACCACGTCGGCCTCGTCGAAACCCTGGGCGACATCGCCCTTGGACCAGGATAGCCTCGTCTGGCCGTTGCGGACATCCTTGGCCAGCAGATGGAGCGGCGCTCCTTCGTAGGCGGCGACGTCGTCATGGATCAGGGGCGCATCCGGCTTCATCGCTTCCATCGGATCGAAGACCGCCGGCAGCTCTTCGTAGTCGACTTCGATGAGCAGGATCGCTTCTTCAGCGGCATCCAGCGTCTCGGCGGCGACGGCGGCAACCCGGTCGCCGATGTAGCGGACCCGGTCCCAGCAGAGGACGGGCAGGTCGAGAAGCACCTTTCCCATGAGAAACCCGATGGCGTCTTGACCGGTGACCACGGCCTTGACGCCGGGGACACTCCAGGCCGCCGACGCGTCGATGCTCCGGATGCGGGCGTGGGGATGGGGACTGCGCAGTATCTTGCCCCAGAGCATCCCGGGCAGGTCCACGTCGGACGTGTAGAGCGTTCGTCCGGTGACTTTTTCCGTTCCCTCGATATGGGGGACAGACGCGCCGATGATGGTTGATTGCATATCTATTCGTGACTCCGGGCATGTTGAGAGTGACGGCGGTACAGGTTAGCGACCACCATAACAAAAAGCCCCCGGCCAATCCAGGGGCTTCAAACACCGCTTGACATAAAGTGGTGCGCTTGGCGGGATTCGAACCCACGACCTCTGCCTCCGCAGGGCAGCGCTCTATCCGCTGAGCTACAAGCGCATGTTGGCTGTCAGCTAGCAGCGTTCAGCTTTCAGGAGACCGGTCAGGGGCTGAATGCTGACAGCTGAGGGCTGATTGCTGATTTGGTGCCGAGAGTGGGATTTGAACCCACACATCCGTAAGGACACTGCGCCCTGAACGCAGCGCGTCTGCCGTTCCGCCACCTCGGCATTGGTCCGCCTGGTTTCCCCTTCCTGATGGTGGGCGATGGAGGATTTGAACCTCCGGCCTCCTCGGTGTGAACGAGGCGCTCTAACCACTGAGCTAACCGCCCTGGTATTTTGGGCGCTGATGGCGAACAGCCTCAATTATAGGGAGACGCTATCGGCCACGCAACCCCGTGGGACGGCATTCACGCCTACAGATCGGGCATCATCGCAGCCCGTGGTCCACGGGTTGGTTTGAATGACGCCGGCCTTCAGGTAACCTGCGGGCTGGTATGTCCGGATAGGTATGTCAATGAATCCCGTCCGGCCCGGAGAAGCCGGATCTTTTCCACCCCGCCGCCGATTAACCGCCGATCAGAATGGACATGGAGGTGAGCATGCCGGTGGAGCGCCAGGGCGGTTGATCCCGGAACGGGTTGGGGTTTATCCACCCGGTGGTGTACCAACGGCAGGGGAATTCAACCGAGGTACGCCGGCGGATATGTCGCGATTGTTATGTAAATGCCTCTGGGACGAGGGAGGACATTACATAACATATCTTGTGCGACCCAACATCAAAGAAAATCTGGCGTCCTGATGGTTGCCGATGCCCGGGTGAACAAAGTGCCGGTGGCGGGAAAGTCAGCGGTTGCCGTGAACCGCCAACGCCGGACCGTCGACCGCCATCAGCAGCGACTCGACCCGGTGCAGCAGAACGTCCAGGTTCCAACTTTTGACCGCCGAAACCAACACCGTCGGTTGGGCGCGTTGTCCGGGACCCGGCATCTCAGCGGAATTGTCGTCCTGGGTCCCCAGCAAATCTACTTTGTTCATGACCAGGATCCTGGGACGGTCGGCCAGACCCAGGTCCCTCAAGGTGTTCTCCACCACCACCGTCTGCTCGGGTGCTTTGGGATGGGTCACATCCACCACGTGTAACAGAATGTCGGAGTCGGAGGCCTGTTCCAAAGTGGCCCTGAAAGCGGCAACCACCTTGGGCGAGAGCTTCTGAATGAAGCCCACGGTGTCGGTGAGCAGAAGTTGGCCGCCGGAGGGAAGGTGGACCCTTCGGGTGATCGGGTCCAAGGTCGAGAAAAGCTGGTCGGCCGCCATGACATCGGCATCACTCAAGGCATTGAACAGAGTGCTTTTCCCGGCGTTGGTGTACCCCACCAGGGTGGCGCTGGGTATGCCCGCCTTCTTTCGCCGGCC
>JACZXN010000367.1 GCA_022571575.1 Chloroflexota bacterium
ACAGTCTTTTGTCGATCAACATCACGAACTCGCGTCAAGCGTTTCCGTACCGCGCGTCTCTCTCTAAGGCCTGAGTTTGGACTGGGAGAAGAGGGAGAGTCGATTTCGACTAGCGATTCGATCATGCCGCGCTCGCTAACCAATTAAGCCAGTAGGCGACCTTTTAAACAATGGCTCCAGAAGCCAGGTTATATCAAGATTGACCTTGTTGAATCTGGGTAGAGTGATGAGGCTCTTTTCAAGGAAGAGAGCCAAGTTCGGTGGAGTGGCATCCCATTCTTCCCCTCAACCTGGGTCATTGCTTGGCCTTCTCGCAGGCTTTAGATGAGTTGATAGGCACTAGGAGACTGAAGTCCAGGCATTCGTTTCTACTTGCCCAAGATGACGGCCCCGGCGCTCCTCAGATTGGCGACGACCGTGGCGTCCTCATCGGGCACGAAGTCAGCCAGGATCCTGGAGCCTCCGGTGGTCCGCACGCCCTTGCTCCAGAACTGGTCCTTGACCGCCACCGGCACCCCGTGAAGCGGGCCAAGATAGTTGCCGCCGGCGATGTCCCGCTCGGCCTGCCGGGCTTCGTCCAGGGCCTGCTCCCGCATGACCGTCAGGTAGCTGTTGAATCTGAAATCCAGGGCGTCGATGCGGTCGAGGTAGGCTTCCGTGGCCTCGACCGGCGATACCTCTTTGGACTGGATGAGGCGGGAGAGGTCGCCGGCGGAAAGAAAGGGCAGATCAGCTTTGTTCATGGGGCCTCCGTGTTTCGAGCAGTGGGGGCCGTAAAACCTGGACCGGAAAACTCAGGCCGGAAAACTCAGAAAAGAAAATGGCCCCCAACAAGCCGGGGACCATTTGAACTCTCCGTGGCGCGGGGCGGCTACGCCGGGGGCAGGATGATGGGCAGAGGCTCGACGTCGTTCAGTCCCGGAGGGTTGATGGCGTCCAGCGACTCCAGAAGGGCGTTCAGGCTGTAGGTCACTTCGGTCAGTTCGGGGTCTTCGATCTCCAGACCCACGGCGTGGCCCATGGCGCGAATCTCGTCTTTGGTCAGGTCAGCCATCGGAACCTCCCTAAGCCCCGTTCAAGTCAGCACATACTGCTGGATAAAGCTCATGCCGTCAAGAGAGGCGGAGGCCCGCCGGCCGCCGCCTTGAGGCGATACACACCGTCGGCTATACTGGCCGGAACCCCAGACCCCGTTCCCAAGGCCGACGGGGATAAGGACGAAATCAAGCCGATGGCTGCATATAAGACGATCAACGTCGACCTGGGACCGGAGACCGACTTCACCAAGCTTCCCGCTCCGGTGACGGTGGGCGATTGGTCCTACTTCTTGGCGCGGAGCAAGAAAGGCGTCTACCAGTTGCTTTCCAACGTCTGCCCCCACCAGGCGGAGGAAGTGGTGGACTGGACCGGCGTCTTCATGTGCCCGGCCCACGGCTGGCGCTTCGAGTACACCGAGGGCGTTTGCGTCAACGGCCCCAACGCCAGGATGGTGGGTTTCCCGGTCAGCGTCGAGAACGGCCGCCTGATCGCCGAACTGCCCGACGACTGAGCCCCAACCCAGTCAGCCCGAGCCCAGTCAGTAGGTCTTGATCTCGAGGACGTGACCGCTGGGGTCCTTGAAATAGACCGCTTTGCCGTCGCCCTTGGCCCCCGCCGTGATTCCAGGCCCCTGCATGTTGTCCTGGGCACGGGGACTGTCGCCGTAGGGGATCTTTGAATCCTTGATGCGCTGGAAGGCATCCTCGAACTCGCCGGCCTCCATGGCGAAGGCGTAATGGATGCTGCGGAAGTCGTCCGACTGGCGGAAGTCCAGGTTCAGGCTGTCGTTCACCCGCACCGCCAGGAAAGGCCCAACCTCCCCCAGGTCCTCGAAGCCAAAGATACGGGTGTAGAACTCGACCGCCACTTCGCGGTCGTTCACCGGGACTATGGTGTGGTCCAATACAATGGTCATGTCATCTTCTCCTGGTTTCGGCGATTTTCGCCCGTATTCCGGTGGATGCCCGTTATTTCGCCAGTGATATCGATGGACGCCAATAGTGCGAATCTGGTTGTGGTACTCTATTGGCTACCTTCAAAGAAGTCAACATAACGACGCCTGGCTCGTGCCTGGCACGGAAGTCAACATAACCCCGCCCGCCCAAGCACGGCCCGGACCCGGCCGAGGAGCGAACATGGACAAGAAAGAGCTGCCCTTTCTGACCGCTTCCCAACTCTCCAGGCTCATCGAGTCCAAGGAGGTCTCGCCCGTCGAGGCCACCGAGGCCTACCTGGACCGCATCCAGGAGGTCGACTCCAAGCTCAATTCCTACATCACCGTCACGGGGGAGCAGGCGTTGGAAGCGGCCCGTCAGGCGGAGCAGGAGATCGCCCAGGGCAAACACCGGGGGCCGCTGCACGGCGTGCCGGTGGCGGTGAAGGACCAGTTCAACACCGCCGGTGTCCGCACCACCGGCGGCTCCAGCATCCTCAAGGACTTCGTGCCCGACGAAGACGCCACCGTGATAGCCAATTTAAAGAAGGCCGGAGCGGTCCTGCTGGGCAAGCTCAACATGAGCGAGTTCGCCATGGCGGAGATCTATCACCACCCCTACGGGACGCCCCGGAACCCCTGGGACCTGGAGCGCAACCCCGGCACCTCCAGCAGCGGCTCCGGCGCCGCCACCGCCGCATCGCTCTGCGCCACCTCTCTGGGGGAGGACACCGGCGGCTCCATCAGGGGGCCCGCGAATTTCAGCGGCCTGGTGGGCCTGCGGCCTTCTTACGGCCGGGTCAGCCGTTACGGTGT
>JACZXN010000368.1 GCA_022571575.1 Chloroflexota bacterium
GGACTACTACTCCCCTTCACAGCCTTTAACGATATTCGATTGTGTAATTCTGAGTATAGGGTGGCGGAAAAATTGTTGTCAAGTTTTCGTGGCTGACCGGCCAAACTATCCCCCTAAACCGTCGCCTCGCCCAACCCGCCCCGCTCCACTCGCACCGCCTCATCATCGCCGGGCCACGGCGGCGTGGTGTGGCACAGGAACCGCAGCGCGCTGCCGGCCTCGGCGCTGAACTGGAAGCTCCAGCCGGCGGGGATGACCAGTGCATCCCCGGCGGCCACGTCCACGGGGGAAACGGTTTCGGGACCGGCCTCCGGTGGGCAGCGCCACACCTTTCCAGTACCCTCCAACACGTACCAGATCTCTTCAACCGTGCGGTGCCGGACCGGGCGGGTTACCTCTCCGGGACCCAGGGTGACCTCCACCAGGCTGCTCTTCACCGCGCCCTGGCGGGAGTCCACCAGCAGGCGAATCTCCGAGCCGTCGGGTGCGGTGACCTGGGGGGATGGGCTCCGGCGTCCCACCGGAGGAACAAGGCCGCGATTGGAAGCGTTCATGTCGGCCCTCCTTTCGGGAGTGCCCTCAGGGAGTCAAACTTTCGCCCACCAGGCTCCAGTAGGGTAGGACAACGGTGAATAGGACTCCGATGGCGATCCCGGTCATGATCAGGCCCATGCGGACCACCTCCGAGGCCCGGATCTCCGCCCGCTGGAAGATGAATACACTGGCCGTGGCGCCCGCGGGGTAGTAGACCACCGAGTCGCCCACGACAACCACCGCCAGGCCGCAGACCACCGGGTTCAGACCCAGAGCCGCCCCGGTGGACATGGCCACCGGAATGATGAACGCCAGGTAACCCGAGATGTTGGGCATGACCACCCGAACCGCCGACGCCGCAAACGACATCGCCAGCAGTATCAGCACGGGATGGTCCCGCAGTCCTTCGACGCTTCCCACCAGGGTGTCGGCGAACCAGGCGGCGGCCCCGCTGCCGATCAGGGCGTTGGCCAGCGACAGGGAAGACGCGATGACGAAGATGTTGGTCCATCCGATGTTCTGCTCGAATTCGCGCCAAGACAACAGGCCGATACCCGGCAACAAGATCACGGTCATGGCGATGAGAGCCGGGACCACGGGCGGCAGCCCATGGGCGAAGTCGGTGAACCAAAGTAGGGCCGTGCCCAGTGCGATCAGCCCCGCCCGAATCTCCCTGCTCTGCAGCGGACCGGCCTTCAATTGGACCGTGCCGACCCCCTGGGGCAGGGTGAAGCCCGACCTGTAGAGCAGGAATACGGCCGCCCCTCCGATGATCAAGATGGTATAGAAGGGCACGGCCATCAGAATGAACCAACGGGTCCAGGAGAAATCATCGATCAGGCCGAATTCCGCGATCAGGGCCGACGCCACCACCGGGGTTATCCCGCCGGCCAGCAGCGCCGTGGACCCCAGCCGGTTCAAAGAACCCATGGCCATCATGACCGCTTTGTTCAGCGGCGCGGATTTCTCTATCTTCCAATGCTCCAGCACCTGCTCATACACGTGGACCATGATGGCCCCGCGGGTGCTGGCTGAGGGAAGGGCGAAGGTCAACGCGGCGAAGGAGACCAGCATCTGAACGTATAGTTTCCGGGGGCTACCGCCGGCCAGGCGAATGAGGTACACCGCCATCCGTTCGGCCAGCCCCGATCGCTGCACCGCCAGTCCCAGGGTGAGGATGCCCAACAGAAAATAGGTGACCGGCTGGGAAAAGCCGTACAGCGCCACCTCCACGTCGTCCACCGCGCCCACCAGCACCAGCAGGACGATGCCCACCATGCCGGTCACGGCGATGTGCAGGGTCTCGGTGGCCCAGAGGACCACCGCCAAGGCCATCACCGCCAATGCCCGCTGTCCCTGTTCGGTGAGCCCTTCGGGGTTGGGCGCCAGGATCACCGCGAGAAAAACAGCCACCGGCAGGCCCAGGCGAAACGCAACGGCGCCTGGGCGCATGTTGCCAATTGTGAGTAGATCAATCATTCAGGCTTTCTGGCAGAACGGCGCAACAGACCCGCCGTGTATTTGGCGGCACCTACTCTACCCCAGCGGGAAAGGTGGCACAAGGGAGCCAATCCGGTCAGATTAAAAAGCCCCCGGTTGATTGCCGGGGGCCTTTTTCAGATTCGGTGGCGCGGGTGATCGGCTATGAAACCCGGGGTTTGCGTCCCTTGCGGTCCAGGAAATCCTTGAACCCGTCCTCCACGGACAGTCCCTTGAAACGGCCCTTCCGGCCTTCGATCTCCGTCCGGAACTGGGTTTCCAGGGCCTCGCCGGTGTGCTCGATCAAGAGCGACTTGATATTGGCCACGCCCTCGGCCCGGTTCTTGGCGATGCCCGCCGCAACCTCGACGGTCCGGTCCATCAGCTCGCCCGACGGCACCAGGTGGTTGAGCAGGCCGATGTGATAGGCCTCGTCGGCGAAGACTTCGCGTCCGCTGTAGAGCAGTTCCTTGGCCTTGGGCCACCCGACCATGGTCGGCAGGCTCCAGGTGGCGTTCAGTTGTCCGTAGTTGACCGCCAGGAACCGGAAGCTGCTCTTTTCGCTGCCCATGAGAAAGTCCATGCTGGTGGCCATGACCGTCCCGCCACCGTAGCAGAGGCCGTTGATGGCCCCGATGACCGGCTTCGTGGCGGTGGCCAGATGCCAGGTGTATTCGGCCCGCGCGGCAGCGCCCGCGGCGCGTTCCTCGTCCGAATTTTCCCGGTTCTCGTGGATGTCGGCCCCCGCGGAAAATGCCCGTTCGCCC
>JACZXN010000369.1 GCA_022571575.1 Chloroflexota bacterium
CCGGTGATCCGGGTCTATGGGCCCACCGACATGGAAGCCCGAGGGGGCACTTTAACCCTCAACTTTTACGACCCCAAAGAGGCCCTGATCGACCACCGCCGCATCGACGACCTGGCGGGCCGGGCCGGGATCTCCCTGCGCACCGGGTGCTTCTGCAACCCCGGCGCCGGCGAGATCGCCCACGGCCTGACCGAGGAAGACATGGCCGCGGCCTTCGAGAACAGCGAACGCATGACCTTTGAGCAGTTCCTGAGCGTCTTGGAGGACCGGGACGGGAAGAGCGCCGGAGCGGTCCGTGTTTCCCTGGGCCTGGCCACCAACTTTGCCGATGTGTACCGGTTCTTGATCTTCGCCCGGAGTTTCATTGACCAGACCGCCGGAGAGGTCTAATGACGGACCAGACCGCCGGAGAGGTCTGACAACGCACTCGCCGCCCGATATTCGATAGCCCGGAGGACGAACCATGCCAGTCCAAGGAACCACGCTAACCAGCTTTCGGCCGTTGATGCAGGGCACCAACGGCATGGTGGCCGCCAGTCATCCCGCCGCCGCCATGGCCGGGCTGGACATTCTGAGAAAGGGTGGCAACGCCATCGACGCCGGAGTGGCCGTGGGCCTGGCGTTGAACGTGGTGCATGTCGACGATTGCAGCTTCTTGGGCGTCGCGCCCACGGTCATGTACCTGGCCGGCCGCAGGGAAGTTGTGGAGATAGACGGTTTGGGGGTGTGGCCTCAGGCGGCCTCGGTGGACTATTTCAAGAAGAACCATGGCGGCCAACTTCCGCCCGGAGTGCTCCGGTCCCTGACACCGGCGGCCGCCGACGCTTGGATCACCGCCCTCTCCCGGTTCGGCACCATGACCTTCGGTCAGGTGGCGGAATCCGCCATCGATCTGGCCGGGAACGGTTTCCCCATGTTCCGCTATCTGGCGGGCCGGTTCGTAACCGCCTTCGAGGCCTACAATGCCAATCCCTCGACCGCCGAGATCTTCCTGCCCGGTGGCCGCGCTCCCAAACAGGGGGAGATGTTCTACCAGAGGGACTTGGCGGCCACCCTGTCCAGGGTGGCGGAGGTGGAGGAATCCAATCGGGACCGGGGCCGGGAAGCCGCCCTTAAGGCCGCCCGCGATCACATCTACACCGGCGAACTCGGCCGCAAGATAGTGGCCTACAACCGGGAACTGGGCGGTCTCCTCACGGAAGAAGACCTGGCCCGCTATCACGTCAAGGTGGCCTCGCCGGTGTCGGTGAATTACAAGGGCTACGACATCTACAGCACCGGGCCGTGGGGACAGGGCCCGACGTTCCCCCAGGCCCTGAAGATACTGGAGGGGTTCGACCTTGCGTCCATGGGCCACAATTCAGCCGAGTACATCCACACCGTGAGTCAGGCGTTAAACCTGGCCTTCGCCGACCGGGAGGAGTACGTGGGGGACCCGGACTTCGTGGACGTGCCGATGGACGACCTGCTGTCCGAGGAATATCTGGCCAAGCGGCGCGCCCTCATCGACCCTGACCTGGCCTGGCCGGGGACGCCTCCCCCCGGAGACCCGCGGAACCGTAAAGCCACTCTGGATGGAGGCCCGCAATCACCCAGAGACGCGCCGGCGCCCGTCGCGACGGCCGGGGTCAGCGGCGGTGGGACCTCCTATTTCGCCGTCATCGACCGGGATGGCAACATCTTCTCCAGCACCCCCAGCGAGGGCACCAAGAACGGCGGGGCGGTGATCCCAGGCACGGGCCTGGTCTTCTCGATGCGCGGTTCCCAGTCCAAAGTGATCGACGGTCACCCGGCTTCGGTGGCGCCTGGCAAGCGGCCCAGGCTCACTCCCGCGCCGGCGCTGGTGCTGCGGGACGGTGAGCCGGTGATGGCCCTGGGCGCGCACGGGGGCGACCATATCCCCCAGGGCACCCTCCAACTGCTGCTGAATATCCTGGAATTCGGCCGTGACCCCCAGGAGGCCGTGGAGGAACCCCGTTTCTACAGCTACAACTTCCCAGGCTCTGGCTGGCCGTCCAAATACGAGCCGGGGATGCTGCGGATGGAGGGGCGCATACCGGATGCAGTGGCGGAAACATTGCGCCGGAAGGGCCACACGGTGGAGCGGTACCCCGATTGGTGGGAGGGCTCATCCCTGTACTGCGCCATCACCCGCGACCCGGTGACCAAGGTGCTGCAAGGGGGCGCCGACCCCAGGTGCGAGGCGTTCGCCATCGGTTATTAGTCCCAGCAACGCAACCACGAACCATCACAAGATTCTGGAGGCTTAGATGCCCGACCTAGAGAGTTTGCTAGACCAGGTCGACGAGATGCGGGACGAGATCGTGTCCCTGGAACAGGACTTGGTGCGCATACCCACCGTGAACACGGGATTCATGCCCACCGGCAACGAGACCGAGGTCTGCCGGTACCTGGAGAAGTGGCTGGCCGAAGACGGCATCGCCTCCGAGACCATCGAGTCGGCGCCGGGCCGGGGCAACTTCATCGCCCGGCTGGAAGGAAGTTCGGGCAAGGCCGGCCTCATGTTCATGTCCCACACCGACGTGGTGCCGGTGGAGGAAGAGGAGAAGTGGCGGTTCCCTCCCTTCAGCGCCACCGTGGCCGACGGCCGGGTCTACGGGCGCGGCGCAGCGGACTGCAAGGGGCTTTTGACCTGCCAACTGATCGCCATGCGGATACTCAAGCGCAACGGGGTGGAGCTTGAGGACAGCCTGATCCTGGCGTCCTGCGCCGACGAGGAGCACGGCGGGCGCTACGGCTTTGGTTGGAT
>JACZXN010000370.1 GCA_022571575.1 Chloroflexota bacterium
TGACCACCTTCAGACCCTCGATGGAACGGGGATCGCCGGACCCAAGCTTGTCCTGCACCGTGTACAGGTCCAGCAGCGCCTGGGTAGGATGGGCGTGGAGACCGTCTCCCGCATTGATGATGCTGACCTTGTCCAGATGACGGGCCAGCAGATAGGGTGCGCCGGCGTGGGGGTGGCGTATCACGATGGTGTCCACGCCCATGGCCTGGATGGTCAGTCCGGTGTTGAGCAGCGATTCGCCCTTTTCGGCGCTGCTGCCCGACGACGCCATGTTGATCACGTCGGCGCTGAGCACCTTGCCTGCTTCCTCGAACGATATCCTGGTGCGGGTGCTGGCCTCGTAGAAGAGGGTAACCACCACCCTTCCGCGAAGGGCCGGCACCTTCTTGATATCCCGCCCCAGGACCTCTTTCATGCTGCGGGCGGATTCCAAGACCCCAGTAATCTCCTCTTGGGAGAAATCGTCCAGATCCAGGACGTGCTTCCTCGGCGCCGGCTTTGCGGTCAGCGCGCGGTCGATGTCCGGGGTTTCGATGGTCCGGGAAAGGCTCATATAGTAAGTCCTATTCCCCCACGGGCGTTCGGGTACGGCTGTTACTCATAAACTTTGTGCTTGGCCCTCCACGGGCTGGTCGTCAAATAGCAGGGCGACCTCGTCGGCGCCGTCGGTCTCGATCAGGCGCACCTTCACCCGCTCATGGATGGACGTGGGCAGGTTCTGGCCCACGTAATCGGCGCGGATGGGCAACTCCCGGTGGCCCCGGTCCAGCAGAATGGCCAGTTGGACCTGCTCGGGACGGCCAAAGTCAACCAGAGCGTCCATGGCCGCCCGGACCGTCCGGCCGGTGTAAAGAACGTCATCCACCAGGACCACGCGCTTGCCCTGGATACCCATGGGTATGTCGGTGGGCTGCATCTTGGCGGCGCCCCGGGCCCGGATGTCGTCCCGGTAGAGGCTGACATCCAAGGTGGCCACGGGGACTTCGATTCCCTCGAGCTCCGCCAGGTTGGCGGCGATGCGGCGGGCCAGATGGACCCCCCTGGTGTGGATGCCCACGATCACCAGATCCTTAGCTCCCCGGTTGCGTTCCAGTATCTCGTGGGCCATCCTGGTCAGGGCCCGGCGCACGTCTTCCTGGTTCATTATCTGTCGTTCTTGCATTCGCTCACCCGGCGGGCCCTCTTCCAGGGCAGTCAGATCAACGAGGGCCAACCGGGCCCAACAAAAAACCCTTACCATCAACTGGCAAGGGCGTGGGCAACTCCCACAACGGGTGCTTCAAGTTCACCCGGCGGAGATTCGGGACGCTCAACTTTGCCAGCCTCACGGGACCGTCTTAAAAGTGTGGCCGAGTCTCCAACAGACCGGCCGCACGACCCTCAGGAATCATTCGGTTGTGTCACTATCTTAACAGAGCGGAGGCCCTCAAAGAAGGGGAAAACCCGGCGCGATCCAAGAACCCGCATCGGACCTGGCCCTACGCCGAAACTCGCTTCCGGCGGTTGGACACGTAGTCAACCAGGAGGTACTCGCCCAGGTTGGCGGCGCTGCTGTAGAAGGCCCGGCCGCTGTTGATACGCGTCATCCGCTCAACGAAGTTGACCAACTGGTAGCTGTTCTCCAGCATGAAGGTGTTGATCACGATGTCTTCCTGGGTGCACTTTCGCACCTCTTTCAAGGTCTCCAGTTCGGTGCGGTGGCTGGGCGGATAGGCGAAGAAGGCCCGGTCGCCCTCCAGGTGGGCGGTGGGTTCGCCGTCGGTTATCACCAATATCTGGCGGTTGCCGCCCTTCTCCTTGGCCAGCAGTTTCCGGGACAACATCAAAGCGTGGTGCAGATTGGTGCCCGAGACCCAGGAGTTCCAGGTGCATTTGGCCAGGTCTTCCTCTTTTATCTCGCGGGCATAGTCGGAGAAGCCGATGATATGGAGGCTGTCCCTGGGATATTGGCTGCGCATCAAGGCCATCAGGGCCAGGGTGACCTTCTTGGCCGCCTGCCAGTTGTTGAAGAGCCCCATGGACCTGCTTTGGTCCAGTAGTAGGACGGTGGCGGACCGGGTCATGTGCTCGTTCCGGTAGACCTCGAAGTCCTCGGGAGTGAGGTGCACCGGGACCCCCGGTCCGCCCCGCAGGACCGCGTTCTTCACGGTGGCCTGCAGGTCCACCTGGAACGGGTCGCCGAATTCGAATTTCTTGGTCTCGCCCAACAGGTCGCCGTTGGAGCCACGGACATCCATCTGGTGGGCGCCGATCCGGTCCTTCTTCAGGTGGCTGAAGACCTCTTTCAGCGCCTTCTGGCCGATGCGGCGGATGCCCCGGGCGGTGAGGTCCATCTTATCGTCGCTGGTCACGTACCCCGCCTCTTGGAGGAGCTTCCGCAACCGGTCAAGCTCTTCGTAGGTACGGCGCGCCTCATCCCCCAGTAATTCGGCCAGCTTGTCGGGGTCGATATCGTCCAGATTCCCGGTGCGCATGGCCTCCTGAAGGGACTGTTCCAGTTGGTCCAGCTCCTGGAGGCCGCGCATCATCTCCATGGCCTGTTCCATGGTCAGGCTGTCGTCGCCCAGGAAGGGATACTGGCGGCGCAGGTCGTCCATGGGCATCAACTGTTCCATGAGGGCGGCGAACTGGGCCATCTCCCGCTGGGTCTCGGGGTCCAATGCCTGGGCCAGGGCGTCTTCCATCTCCCGGCGGGCTTCCGGCGACATGCTGTCCAGCATGGACTGCATCTGGGCTAGCTGCTGCTGCAATTGCTCCATCAGTT
>JACZXN010000371.1 GCA_022571575.1 Chloroflexota bacterium
CAGTCAAATTCGTCCCCACCATCAGCCGGCCGGCCGAGGCCAGGAACGCCGGGTGGGAAGGCGTAACCGGGCGGGTCAACACCATCGCCGAGGAGTATCTGAATAGCTTCGATCTTCCCAAGGACGACACCAGGGTGTATGCCTGCGGCCACCCGGGAATGATCGAAGCCGTGAAAACGATGTGCGTGCCCCAGGGCTGGAGCTTCATCGAAGAGCGCTTCTGGAAGCCCTGAACCCCGAACAGCAACAGAACATTCCCGCCGCTCCCGGGTCCGGTGCCCGGCCCTCAGCACCACCGCGCGGCCCCGCTTTCGGGACCAACGCCTGACCAGTTTCTCAACCGCCACCGTGGTCCCATGGGCCGGGAGCTCCGCGGCTCCGCGATTCCATCCTTCAATCCCGCCACAGGGGAATAAAACCCAAGCCATGGCGGCTGCGGCCAACACGATAACCGGTGCGGGCACTCCCGATTCAATCAGGATTCATTCGCCCAGTTGCACACTCTTGTATCCGAGTATTGGGGGTGATTACGCAGGGAAAATGGGTGACAGCCCACATGCCAGCGCCCGGTTGCCGTGGGATTATCGATTAACATCCATACCTCCATCCGAAGCCGCACTCATTCCTTGGGCGCCTTGCTCCCGGCTGGGCAGCGGTCCCAAACGGCGGAGACCGGTGGACTGAGCGGTCACCGTCTTGATCGCGTTGCATCTCGGGGTGTTCCGGACTGATACCGCTTGAAAATCAACCTGGATGATGGGATTAGAATAATGGATTCCACCAATAAGCCGATTTCTTCTTTACTGTTTGACCGGTTTACGGTAAACAGCAGAACACAGGTCCGGTTTCAAGAAGAACTGGCGGAGTCGTTGAGCGAGAAAATAAGCTTCCTAGGCAAGATCGAACTGTTCAAGGAGTTGCCTCTGGAGGCATTGGAGCAATTGGCGAGCGAGACCCGGATCGTATACCACCCCAAGGGGTACCGGATCCGGAACACAGCCAGGGACAGCAACGGGGATACGTCCTCCATCGACGGGCTTTACGTCATTAAATCCGGAGCGGCCAAGGTCACCAAAATCTCCGAATACGGCGACACGGAGGCGGTTGTCGCCATATTGGGCAACGGAAACTGGTTCGGCGAAATCGGGTTGATCGACGGACTTTCTCCATCGGCCAATGTCATCGCCATGAGCCCCATGGCTAGCTTTTTTCTGCCCAGGGAGAGCTTCTTGAAAGCTCTGGATAAGAACCCGGAGATAGCCGTCGCCATGCTTCCTGCTTTGGGCAATATGGTCCGCACCGCCGACCAGTGGATCTCCCAACTGCTCTAGGTGGGCCCATGGCAGGTTTCACATCCAGATCATCTGATGGCTCAAAGGATGCGTGGCCGGTATCCGCATGGACCCAGAAAGATAGAGATCAAGACCGCGTTGGGATATAGCGAGACTACGGGCCGCGAAAAAGAACAGGTGGACCATCATCGGAGACAATAAATGCTTAAGACTCTGGAACTGAGCATCTTTGACGAGGTGAACCTATTTTTCGATGCCGCCGCGGACCGGCTGGGCTTGGACGACGGCCTGCGGGAGATGCTGAAACGGCCCTGGCGCGAACTGCTGGTCCAGGTCCCCGTGCGCATGGACGACGGCCAGATCCAGGTGTTCAGGGGCTATCGGGTGCAGCACAACGGCGCCCGAGGGCCCTACAAGGGCGGGGTCCGCTACCACCCTGGGGCCGACCTTGAAGAGGTGCGGGGCCTGGCGTCGCTGATGACCTGGAAAACGGCCCTGGTCAACCTGCCCTATGGCGGTGCCAAGGGCGGGGTCCAGGTGGACCCGGGGCTGCTCTCGCAGAACGAGTTGAACCGGCTCACCCGGCGGTACACCCTGAACATCGAGCACCTGATCGGTCCCAACCGGGACATCCCAGCGCCCGACATGGGCACCAACGCCCAGACCATGGCCTGGATGATGGACGCCTACGGGCAGCTGCACGGGCACTCGCCGGCCATCGTCACCGGAAAGCCGGTGGAGATGGGAGGGTCGCTGGGGCGGGAGGCCGCCACCGGCCGCGGCGTGGCATTACTGCTCCAAGCGGCGGCCAAGGACCTGGGGCTGAACACCCAGGGCGCCCGGGTCGTCGTGCAGGGCTTCGGCAACGTGGGCTCCTGGGCGGCGCGGCTCATGCATGACGACGGCTGCCGGATCATCGCCGTGAGCGGTGTTGACGGGGGCGTGTACAACGCGGGAGGCCTGGACATCGCCCAATTGCAGGAGTATCACAAGATCACCGGCATCGTTTCCGGGTTCACCGGCGGCGATGAGATATCCAACCGGGAGCTTCTGGAGTTGGACTGCGACGTGCTGGTCCCGGCGGCCATCGACAACGTGATCACCGGAGACAACGCCAACAACATCAAGGCCCCGTTGATCATGGAGGCGGCCAACCACCCCATCACGCCCGAGGCCGACCGGATCTTGAGCGAGGGTGGAGTGACCATACTGCCGGACATCCTGGTCAACGCCGGCGGGGTGGTGGTGTCCTACTTCGAGTGGACCCAGAACCTCCAGGAGTTTCATTGGGAGGAGAGCCGGGTCAACGAGGAGTTGAAGAAGATCATGCTGCGGGCTTACTGCGAGGTGTGGACGCGGAGCAGCAACGAGAAGATCACCCACCGTCAGGCGTCCTTCGAGATCGGCGTCCAGCGGGTGGCCCGGGCCGTGGAGCTTCGGGGGTTCGTGTAAAAGCGGTTAGCTTTCGG
>JACZXN010000372.1 GCA_022571575.1 Chloroflexota bacterium
TGGTGATCCCCGCCAGCATGGGCGTGTCGATGGGGCCCGGATGGATGGAATTACAACGGATCCTGTCCCCGGCATGCTGGATGGCCGTGCTTTTGCTGAAAACACGGACGGCTCCCTTGGATGCGCTGTAGACCGCCGGGGCCAGTTTGCGGCCCAGGATCCCGGCGATGGATGACACGTTGACGATGGAGCCGCCGCCGGCCCGCCGCATGGCCGGAATGGCCCGCCGGGTGCCCAGGAAGACGCCCTTGGCGTTGACCGCCAGGACCTCGTCCCACACCTCCTCTGAGGTCTCTTCGATGGACCCGCCCCGGGCGATGCCCGCGTTGTTGACCAGAACGTCCAGCTTTCCGTAGCGGGACTCGGCCAGGTCCACCGCCCGCTGCCAGTCGTCGTCCCGGGTCACGTCCAGGTGGCAATACACGGCGTCGCCGCCGGCGGCCCGGACCTTTGACTCGACCTCTTCACCCTCCTGGTCCAGGACGTCGCAGATGACCACTTTGGCCCCCTCTTTGGCGAACAGTTCCGCCTCCAGGGCGCCCTGGCCCCGCGCGGCTCCAGTGATGATGGCGACCTTGCCGTCCAGTCTGCCCATGACATCTTCTCCACCGGTTACGGATGGCCGCCATTCTACAGGGGCCGGTCCCAGGCGGCAATCAGCGGCCCGAGGTCTCGCCCATGGAGAAGACCGGGAGAGAAGACTGGGAGAGAAGACTGGGAGAGAAGACCGGTGCTGTACCGGCACGCGGTTAGCGGCTATAATCCCAGCCAGCTTGGCCCGGACGGGCGTGCCGCCCGCGTCTACAGTGGCCGGCGGCATCATGAACGCCAGCGGTCTCGTAAACGATGATATAAAGGGGGCGAACCCATGCCGCAGCGCACTCTGTGGATGCACGGCGTAAATATGCAGGTTGAATACCCCGGCCGGCTGACCTCGGTCCGCGCCACCGGCCCCTTCGTCCGTATCGAGGGCGCGCGGGGTCAAAACACCTGGCTCCACTTTCCCCTGCCCACTCCGGCGGTCGTGGATGGCGTCAGGATGCGGATCGAGGGCGCCTACGTCAGCTTCCGGACCCGGAGCCATGCCTCGGTCCATGAAGTCATCGTCTACGACGGCGAGTCCCGCATCGCCGAGCACATGGACCTGGACCTGAGGGGAGACCACCTGGATGCCAGATTCGACGTGCCCGGCAACCCGGAGATTCACCGGGGTATCAACGTCACCCTGGGCGTCCGCTTCGACGATGCCGCTCCCGATGTCCGGTCGATGCAGATCGAGGTGATCGGCGTCGGCTTGGAGTATTCCAGCGACGACTAGCCGGTTAATGGCGGCGAGCCCATTCGCGGCGAGCCCATTCATCGAGGCTCATACCCAACGCATCTCACGCTCAACCGGAGGAATGAACAATGGCGGCGACGCAGATCACGACACACAAGAATTACATCGGCGGCCAATGGGTTGAGTCGGTGACCGGCAGGACCTATCAGGTCCACAACCCCGCCCGGATAGACCAGATAGTTGGTGAATTCCAGACCTCCGGCGCCGACGACGCGCTACGGGCCGTCGCCGCCGCCAAAGAGGGCCTGGCCGTTTGGGCCGCCACCCCGGCCCCGGCCCGCGCCGCCGTCATCTACAAAGCCCTTGAGATCATGGGCCGCCGGGCGGACGAGATGGCCCGGACCATCACCATCGAGGAGGGCAAACCCATCGGCGACGCCCACGGCGAGGTCAAGCGGTCCATGAACATCATGGAGTACGCCGCCGGCGAGGGACGCCGCATGTTCGGTTACACCACGCCCTCCGAACTGCCCAACACCGTGGCCTACACCATCCGGCGGCCCCTGGGAGTGGTGGGAATCATCACCCCCTGGAATTTCCCCCTGGCCATCCCGGCCTGGAAGATAGCCCCGGCGCTCATCTGCGGCAACGCCCTGGTCTTCAAACCGGCCTCGGCCACACCCCTGAGCGCGGTGAAGCTGACCGAGATCTACGAAGAGGCGGGCCTCCCCGCCGGCGTGCTGAACCTGGTCACCGGACCGGGCGCTCAGGTGGGCAACGCCCTGGTGGAGAGCCCCGACGTCAAGGGCATCTCCTTCACCGGCTCCACCGAGATCGGCACCCAGATCTACGGCGACAGCGCCAAGCGGCTGAAGAAGGTCCAGGCCGAGATGGGCGGCAAGAACGCCGTGATCGTCCTGTCCGACGCCGACATGGACAAGGCCCTGGGCGGCATCGTGCAGGGCGCCTTTGGCTCCACCGGCCAACGCTGCACCGCCACCAGCCGGGTCATCGTCGAAGAAGAGGTCTACGACCAGTTCATGGCGGAGCTCCTCGACCGGACCAGCAAACTCAAGATCGGCGACGGCATCGATCCGGAGATCGACGTTTCGCCCCTGGCCAGCCAGAGCCAGAAAGACAAGGTCATGGAATACATCGGCATCGGCACGGAAGAGGGAGCCCACCTGGCCTACGGCGGCCACGCGCTGACCGGCGGCGACTTCGACCAGGGGTATTACGTGGAACCCACCATCTTCACCGAGGTGTCGCCCAGCATGCGCATCGCCCAGGAGGAGATATTCGGCCCGGTGCTGACGGTGTTCAAGGCCAGGGACCTGAACGAGGCCATCGAGATCTCCAATTCCGTGGAGTTCGGTCTGTCGTCCTCGGTCTACACCAAGGACATCACCAAGGCCTACGAGTACATCAACACGGTGGAGACCGGCATGGTCCACGTGAATGCCTCCACCCT
>JACZXN010000373.1 GCA_022571575.1 Chloroflexota bacterium
CGGGCAGTCTTCGGGACCATCAAGATCATTGAAGACCTGGCGTTCTCCGGAAAGAACATCCTGCTCTTGGGCCGCCCCGGCGTGGGCAAAACCACCATGCTGAGGGAGATGGCCCGGGTCCTCTCTCAAGAAGCCAGGAAGCGGGTGATCATCGTCGACACCTCCAACGAGATCGCCGGCGACGGCGACGTGCCCCACCCCGCCATCGGCCGCTCCAGGCGCATGCAGGTGCGGACCCCCTCAGAACAACACAATGTGATGATCGAGGCCGTGGAAAACCATATGCCGGAGACCATCATCATCGATGAGATGGGCACGGAGCAGGAAGCGGCCGCCGCCCGGACCATCGCCGAACGCGGCGTGCAACTGATCGCCACCGCCCACGGCAACACCCTGGACAACCTCATCATGAACCCCACCCTGTCAGACCTGGTGGGCGGGATTCAGACCGTGACCCTGGGAGACCAGGAAGCCCGGTACCGGGGCACCCAGAAGACGGTGCTGGAGCGCAAGGCGCCGCCGACCTTCAACGTTGTGGTTGAGATTCAGGGCTGGGACCGTTTGGCCGTCCACGACAACGTCGACCAGGTGGTGGACCAGTGGCTGCGCGGCTTCCCCATCGCGCCCGAGGTCCGCTGGCTGGGCGAGGACGGCGACGTGAAACGCAGCCAGGAACTGGTCAGGCACAGCGAAGCCAAACCTGGTTCGTGGCAGCCCGAAAGTCCGCGGCCGAGCCGGTCAGGGAGCCGGACCGCCCAGGGCCAGACGGCCGCTTCATCCACTTCATCCACTTCATCCACTTCATCCGAGCGGGAGTCCGTCGTCAAAGAGGCTGAAGTGCGGGTGTTCCTCTTCGGCGTGGGCCGGGACAAACTCGAAGCCGCCGCCGCCGAATCGGGGACCGTCGTGCAGATCGTCAACGAACTTAGACGGGCCGACCTGGTCCTGACCACCAAGACCCACTACCGCCGGGGCTCCCAATTGGTCCGCATCGCCGAGTCCAGCGGCACGCCGGTGTGCGTGCTCCGGAAGAACACCATGCCGCAGTTGCAGGAATTTTTGAAAACGGTGATCAAGGACTGGCACGGCGGTGGCAACGGCCGCGGCCACGGGAAAATGCCCGATCTGGGCCCGGATCTGAGCAACCGTGACGACGGCCCACCCTTCACCGGCGGAAACGGCTCCCCCACCATGGAAACGGCCATGGACGAAGCGGAAGAGGCCGCCAACCGGGTTTTGGCCGGCGAGCAGACCGTGCACCTGGCCCCCCAGCGCTCCTATATCCGGAGGTTGCAGCACCTGCTGGGCCAACGTTATAACGTGGCCTCCGTCAGCCAGGGCCGGGAGCCGGAACGGGCCGTCATGTTCTACAGGGTGTGACGCGGGAAAGTCTGACGCCGGAGGGTCTAGCGCCCTAATTGGGCGTCGAGCAAGATGGCCTGCTTTATCGTGTTTGAAGGCGGCGACGGGTCGGGCAAGAGCACCCAAGCCCGGTCCCTCTTGCGCCGCCTGCGCCGCCGCGGCATCAGGGTCATGCCCACCCACGAGCCCGGGGGCACTCCCCTCGGCCAGTCCCTCCGGCGTCTGCTGAAATCCGGCGACGCCATGACCCCCATGAGTGAGTTGATGCTCTTCGAGGCTGCCCGCGCCCAGTTGGTCCAACAGGTTATACGGCCCTTCTTGGACCAGGGCGGGGTGGTGATCGCCGACCGGTTCACCAGTTCCACGGTGGCCTACCAGGGCTACGGACGTGGTCTGGACCGGGAGTTGATCGAGCGTTTGAACCGCGAGGCCACCGGCGGACTGGAACCGGACCTGACGGTGCTGCTGGACCTGCCCGTCGAGACGGCCCTGGCCAGGAAGGGCGGGAACGGAGACACCTTCGACGGTGCGCCGGTGGACTTTCACCGCAAGATACGCCGGGGCTATAGCGCCCTGGCCGCCTCGGACCCCGGGGGATGGCTGGTGCTGGACGGCCAGCGTCCTCCCGAAGAGTTGAGCCGGGAGATATGGAGCAAGGTGCAGACGCTGCTGTAGGCCCGGCCGGTATTTAACCCCAATAGAAAAGGCCCTCCTCTTCAGGAGGGCCCTTTTAGTTGCTTCTGTGGGGAAGACCGTCTAGTCGTCGGCCGGTGCAGGCTCGAGAGCCCCCAACTTGGCGTCGATGACCTCACGCATCTCCCGGACCCGCTTCAGGTCGGGATAGATGTTGCCCTCGCCCTTCTTATCGAAGATGCGCTCACCATTGAAGAACACTTCCATGATGCCCTGTCCGCGGGGGGAGATAGCAATGGCAACGTCCGCGCCGTAGTGCCGGAAAAATTCATTCGCCATCCACGTGGCGACAGCGTGGTGCTGTCAACTTACGCAGTAAGTGATCTCTATCTGGAACTTTCCTTCCATCTGGCTCCTCCGAATCGACCTGAATTTGGCTATCCCCAGTTTAGCGTAATAGTTGGGCAAGTCAACCCGATACCGGCGCCAACCTTACGGAATCGGCGAAAGTGGCTGGGCAGGGCCGAGCCGGAATCCGGCTAACCAGTACGAAACCCCGAATTTCGGACCTGGTTGAGACCTTCGATAAGACCCTCGATGAGACCCTCTACAGGCGGGCGATGACCTCTTCCCCAAAGCGGCGGATGATCACGTCGGGCTGTGGGCCGATGGCTGTTATCAAGAGGACGTCCACACCGGCGCCGCCGATGGCGCGGACCCTCGCCAGACACTCGCCCGGTGTCCCCACCAC
>JACZXN010000374.1 GCA_022571575.1 Chloroflexota bacterium
CACCCCCTACGAGCGATACGCCATACTGAATCGGGCCGCGGAGCTCATGGGCCAGCGGGCCGAGGAACTGGGCCAGACCATCACTCTGGAAGAGGGCAAGGTCATCGCCGAAGGCCGGGGCGAGGTGCAGCGCGCCATCCAGACTATCACCATCTCGTCGGAGGAGGCCAAGCGGTTGCACGGCGAGACCATACCCCTGGACGCGGCTCCGGGAAACGTCAACCAATTCGGGTTCACCATCCGGGTCCCGGTGGGAGTGGTGGCGGCGATAAGCCCCTTTAACTTCCCTCTCAACCTCGTCTGCCACAAGGTGGGCCCGGCGTTGGCCGCCGGCAATTCGGTGGTGCTCAAACCTGCCGGTGACACGCCGCTATCAGCCCTGAAGCTGGTCGAAATCCTGCTGGAGGCCGGCCTTCCCCAGGACGCGATCCAATGCATCACCGGGCCGGGCAGTGAGATCGGTGACGTTCTGACCGGCGACCCCAGGGTGCGCAAGATCACCTTCACCGGGAGCATGGAGGTGGGGGACCGCATCTGCCGAAACGCCGGGATCAAGAAGGTGACCATGGAGTTGGGGTCCAACAGCCCCCTCATCGTCATGTCCGATGCCGACATCGAGAAGGTGGCGGCGGCGACGGTGAGCGGCAGTTTCAGCAACGCGGGCCAGGTATGCATCTCCACCCAGCGGGTGTTCGCCGACCGCCGGGTATACGCGGACTTGCTGGATGCTCTGGTGGCTCCCACCCAGGCGTTCACCACCGGCAACCCGATGGATGAGTCCGTGCGCATGGGGCCGATGATCCGGGAATCCGACGCCGCCAGGGTCGGCCAATGGATCAGGGAAGCGGTGGATCAGGGGGCGCGGATCGTCGCCGGTGGCGAGTGGGAGGGCACCCTTCACTCGCCCACGATCGTGGCCGACGCCACGGCGGACATGCGGATATCTCGAGAGGAATTGTTCGGCCCGGCGGTGGCGGTCAGCGCCTTCAGCGACATCGACGAGGCGATCAGCATGGCCAACGATAGCCGGTTCGGGTTATCAGCCGGGATCTTTACCCAAAACCTCGACTGGGCCATGCGGTTCGCCAGAGAGGTGGAGTCGGGCAATCTGCACATCAACTCCTCTCCCCAGTGGCGGGCCGACCTCATGCCCTACGGCGGGCTCAAGGACAGCGGCATGGGCAAAGAGGGGCCGGGTTACGCCGTCCAAGAGATGACCGAGCTTAAAATGGTGGTGTTCCACTAGGCTCAACCGAAAGTTGAGGCCTCGCCTGCGAAGCCTCAACGGGCGGACCGGAGCAGCGCTTGCCACACTATTTCAAACACTGACAAAGTCGGCAGGGGAAGGCGTGGACATTCCCTGCGGCGGGCGCGATCCAGGAGCGGTGGGCCAGATGGTGGCCCACGGAATTGACAATGCCTGGGACCCCAATTAGACTCGCCTGACCGATTTCCAAATCAACCGGAGCCGCCTCGCGCCGAAAGTGCGCATGCGGTGCGAAAGGAGCAGGACAGTGCAGGAAGCGAACAGGACCAAAGACCGCTACGGGCTTCCCATCACCACCGATTCCACCGCCGCCGCCGAGAACCTGGTGGAGGGCGTGGTAGCGCGCTTCTCCTACAACTTCGCCACCGACACTCCTGCGCGCATCGAGGGATGGTACCAGGTCACCGCCGACCTGGTAGCGGGGGAACTGCTGCGGGAGCGGACCTTGATAGTCCCCAGGACGCCCTTCGACGCGGGGGACGGCTCCAGCGTCAACGTGACGTTTACGGTGCCCATCGACCGGGAGGCGCACCGTGCCAGGGTCGCGGAAATAGCCGAGGAGACGGGCCTCCAGGCGGGGGAGGATCCCACGGTCACCTACACCGCCCACGTAGAGACCGAGGCCTTCACGGAAACGGGGAACATCCACCAGGTGCTGGAGCCCACCCTGGTGGTCCCACTCACCGGGGCGACCTTCACCTTGGGCGGTGACCGCTCGCCGATGAGGAATGGCGTGGTCCGCCGGGATGAGAAAAGGCCGGTCCTCGGGGTGCATTCCCGGCGGCGCTACATGCTGGTCGCCACAGGAATTTCGGCAATTTTCGCTCCCCTCTTCGCCTTGGGCACGGTTGCCGGGACCCGGCGGGATGACCCCCTGGCCCGGGAGGCCCGGCGCATCCGGCGCAAATACCGCAAGCGCATCTCCGAGGCCAGTCCGGGAGCGTCAGGCTTGCCCGGCCGGGAGGTGGTGCCCGTGGCCTCCATGGAGGACTTGGTCCGTGTCTCCGAAGAGCTGCTCAAGCCCATAATCTACTGCGGCCCCGCTGACCAGAGAGAGCAGCACGTCTTCTATACCGTGGACGGCGCCACCCGCTACCAGTACACCGGAATCGTCTAAAAACGGCTTCGGGTCCTGGTGGACCGCTTGGGATTTGCCCGATAAATACCCCGCGCCAGTTGCGAAGTCACTCAACGGCCCCGCCGAGGGGAACGCCAAAAACGATTCACCAAACCCGGCCACCGTGGTTCCGCCTGCAGGGCCTGTTACAAACCTGCCCAGCCATTGGATTGGAATACTCCCACGGCTATGCGTTAGGACTTTCCGGCGCGGGCCAGGCCCTTCAGGTAGGCGATGTGGCCCTGGTGCTGGTATATCTCGCCGATAACCTGCCTGAATATCCTGCCAACCGACATCTCCGGCCGGGCCTCCCTGGGGACCTCGTCCATCTGCTCCG
>JACZXN010000375.1 GCA_022571575.1 Chloroflexota bacterium
TCCATGATGTGCTCGCCAATGGTGACCCGGCTGTAGCCCAAGTCCTCGGCACGGCGGGCGAACTCTGGGACGTTCCAATAATTGTCCAGCGATAGACTGACGCCAAATGTGATCTTAGGACTCGCCATCGTTCCTCCTGGGTCCGTATAGCTTTAGGCAGCTACTTTTCGTTGGGGTCCAGGCCCAAAGCCACTTTGCCGATGAATTCCACCGCCTGGTTGGCGGCCCAAGGCTGCATGAAAGGACCGGCCCTGACGTCCCGGTACAACCGCGCCAGCGTGCTGCCGGCCACGAACCCGCCGCCCCCGTACAGAGTCATCGACCGGTTGACGATGGACACCGCTGTCTCCGTCACGAACTTCTTGGCGCAGGCGGCGTTCTTGATGAGTTGGAACGCCGCCTCCCCCGAAACGTCACTTGAAGAAAAATCGCCGGCCTGCCCCGCGCCGGTCTGCCACGCGCCGGTCTGGTAAAAGTTATCGAATTCCTGGGCCGCCCGGCTCAGGATCGCCCGGGTGGCGGCCAGATCTATCTCGTTCTCGGCGGCGGAGACCTGGTTCATGGGGTACCTCGCGCCGTCCCGGTCTTTCACCGCCGTCACCGCTATCTGATGGGCCGACTCGGCGATGCCCAGGAAGGTGGAGGTGAGCCCCAGGGATGTCCCTGACGCCACCGCCAGGAACTGCGGGTTGATCTTCCCGAACTCGCCGATATCATCAAACTCTTCGTCACCTACGAGGTAGTCGGTGAACACCACATCGTGGCTGCCCGAAGCCCTCATGCCCATGCCGTCCCAGTTGTTCATGATCTTCAAGCCAGGACGGGTTACCGGCACCATGGCGGTCCCCAATCGCATCTCACCGGCCTCGTTCTCGTAACGGGCGCGGACGGCCAGAACATCGGCGGCGGGCGAACCGGTGGCGAATATCTTGGTTCCGTTGAAAAGCCAGCCGTTCGCGACCTTGGTGGCCACGGTCTGGGAGGTCACGATGTTGGCCCCCCGTTCCGCGTTGGCCACAGCGATGATCATTTCACCCGCGCCGATCTTCTTCAGGAACTCCTCGGACCGGTCCCGGCGTGCCCCGTTCCCGGAGGCGACGGCGTCGCGGAGGGCCCGCACGGTGAGAAGGGTCCGGAACAGGTGCATGGTGAAAGCCAAAGAGGTTGCTCCATCGCCCCGGCCCAAGCGGCTCACCGCCACTACGCAGTCATGGATCGATGTAACGCCCATGCCGCCAAATTCCTTGGGAACGGCAGCACCGGCGAAACCGCTCTTTTTCAAGGCGGTTATGTTCTCGATCGGGAAGATCCCGTTGCGGTCGTTTTCAGCGGCCGTGACCGCGAAATCCGCGGCGTGCTTCTCAGCCAACTCGACCATGCGCTTGCCGGGCTCCGTCAATGGTTGCAGTTCAAATTCCAAATTTAGTCTCCGCCTTGGCCGGTCTTTGGGCCGGTGTATCGGGACCGGCTTTACCGGACATCAGATTACTCCCTGTGTCTCTGGGAATCAATTTGCGCTTGGGGTTATCCGGACCGGCAACGGCATTGTAATAAGATTCTATTTCAGAGACGATGTCAGGAGCGTGAGCAGCCCACGGGCTCGGGAGGCCCAAATGACGTTCAAATCAACTTGCCGGTCCGGATTGATGGCTGGCAAAACGTGCCTGGTGACCGGAGCGACCTCAGGCATCGGCCGGGTCACCGCCCTTGAGTTGGCCCACATGGGCGCCAACGTCGTCCTCGCCGGGCGCGATCCGGCCAGGTGCGCCGCCACCGCCATCGACATCCGGGAGGAGAGCCGCAATCCCGCCGTGGAGTACCTGGTGGCCGACCTGTCGTCCCAGGACCAGGTCCGCCGCCTGGCCGAAGAATTCAAGAGGGACCACCAACGGTTGGATGTTCTGGTCAACAACGCGGGAGCGGTCTACATGGGCCGGCAATACAACGCCGGCGGCATCGAGATGACCTTCGCGCTCAACCATCTTTCCTACTTCCTGCTCACCAACCTGCTGTTGGACGTTCTATGCGCTTCGGCCCCGGCCCGAGTCGTCAACGTGGCCTCCGTCGCCCATCAGAAAGCCAAACTGAATCTGAGCGATGTCCATGACCCCGGCCGTTATTTCGGTTTCCGGGCGTATTCCCGGTCCAAGCTGTGCAACGTGCTCTTCACCTACGAACTGGCCCGCCGCCTTGAAGGCACCGGAGTGACGGCCAATACCCTGCATCCGGGCCTGGTGGCGACCAGGTTCCTGGCCAATAACGGGACCTTTGGCCGCTTCCTCAACTTCCTGCTTGGTATAAAGGGGATCAGCGTCGAGGACGGCGCCAGGACATCGGTGTACGCCGCATCCTCTCCGCTGATGGAAGGGGTCTCTGGCAAATACCTGGTCAAGGAACAGCCCGTGCGTTCCTCCAAGCGCAGCTATGACGAATCCCTGGCCGCGGGCCTCTGGGAACTGAGCGCCAAACTGACCGGGATCCCATCCACCGCGGACACCCCGTCATCTCCCGCCGCGGCTATTGGGCCCACCGGGGCCACGGGGGCCACGGGGTCCTCCGGCTAGCCCGACAGGCTCCCGGTCTTTGTTGACAGCTACGGGCAACCCTCCCATAATTCCTGCAATCCCTTCCCGGAGTCTCATCTCATAATGGCAGACAAATTTGATGTTGCCGTGGTCGGCGCGGGAGTCGTGGGCTGCTCTGTGG
>JACZXN010000376.1 GCA_022571575.1 Chloroflexota bacterium
CAGTAGAGGCACATCTTGCTCTCGCTCAGCGGGACAGACGCCAGTGACGGCAGCGACTGGGCCAGGAAAGCCCGGCAGAGGGCTTCCTCCTCCGCCAGTATCACCCTTTCCGCGTCCGGGTGGACCCGCCGGCCCGGCCCGTGGTTGGCCATCTTGACCACGCCATCGTCGTTGGCCGGGAACCCGTACCATCCGCTGCGGGGGTGTCCGCGGCCCAGGGGGGGAAGGACGGAGGGCGGTAGCTTCCGGGGTCTGGAGGCTTGAAGTAGAAGACGGGTTGCCCCACCGGCCACATCCGGTCGGCCAGCTCCGGCAGCAGGACGGTTGTCCAAACCCCGGCCGCCACCACGACCCAATCGGCCCGCAACTCCGTTCCATCAGACGCGGCAGCCCCGGTGACCCTGTTGCCCTCCTCCAACAACCGGGCCGCCTTGAACCCGGTCACGACGGACACCCCGGCGTTGGCGGCGTCCTGGGCCAAGCTGGCGGTTATCTCACCGGCTTCGGCCCAACCGGCCGTGGGATTGAAGTAGCCGTCGACGTAATGCTCCGAGTTCCAGTGGGGGAAGCGCCGTGCCAAGTCGCCGGGGGCCAGCCGTTCCAAGGGAAAGCCGCGGCCGCTCAGGAGGTCGTAGGAGTCCTGCTCGAACTCTCCGGCAACCATGGGCGCGCTGGTCAGGAGCAACATGCCGTCTTCGTGGAACAGGTCCCGGCCCCAGCCGGTGTTCCAGCGGCGCCATCCCTCGATGGCGTCGGCGCCCAGGGTGGAATACAGACCGTCGTCGCCGTAATCGATCCGCACCATGCGGCTGAGGTCATTGGAGGTCGCCAGGGGATGGGGGACCGGCCCCGGGTCGGCCACGGTCACCCGGTATCCCCGCTGCCGCAGCTCCAGTGCGGCGGCCAGGCCAAAGATACCCGCCCCAATCACCAACACCGAGTTTTCAGACGCCATAAGTCACCCTCGTTCGCCACAGTGTTGGGTACTGGTCCGGCCCGCACACCCGGATCATCCAGCGGCCGCGGACCTGATGGCCTCCCGCAGTTCGTCGATGCTCACGTCACCGCGGTGGAGCTCGCCGCCGATCATGTAGGTGGGAGTGCCGGCCACGCCTCTCTCTCTGGCCGCCTCGTACTCCCGCATGACAGCGCCGCGGTACTCGCCGGACTCGAGCCGCGGAGCCAAGTCTCCCCAGTCCATACCGGCGGCCTCCACGATGCCTTTCAATACGTCCGGGTCGTTGAGGTCGGCCCCCGATTCCCAGTAAGCGCCGGCGGCCAGGTGGTGAAATTGGCTGTCTTTTCCCTTTTCCTTGGCGTAGACGGTGGCCTCGTGCGCCCGCAAAGTGTTGGGCGACCACTGGGGCCGGCGCATGACCAGACCAACGCCCTTGGCCCGTTCCCGCATCTCCGGGTTAAGCTCCGTTTCGGTCTCACCGTCGAATAGACGGCGTGGCATGCCTTCCGGAGGATGGTCCGGCTGCCATATAAAAGGTCTGCGGTCCACCTGAAAGGACAACTCTTTGGCCAACATGTCGAGCCTGCCCAGGCCGACGTAGCAATAGGGTCAAGTGTAGTCGTACCAAACGGTGACGTTGACGGCGGCGGATGTGGTCATGTCATACCTCTTTTCAATCGGGGGCCGGTTAGTCTGCCGCGCTGGGCGCGCCGGAACGGGCGAAGGCCTTGCGCAGGGCCGCGGACGCCTGGTCCACCGCCTGCTGGCTCTTGTCCACTGCGGCGTTCATGTTGAAGAAACCGTGGATCACCCCGTCATACCGGGTGGTCGTGGTCTCAACGCCGGCTTCACTCAGGCGTTTCCCGTAAGCCTCGCCTTCGTCGCGCAGCGGGTCGAATTCAGCCGTGATGATCAAAGCAGGCGGCTGCCCAGCCAGGCTCTTTGCTTGGGCCGGCGCGGCGTAGGGGTTGGAGGCGTCCGCGCTGCTGCTCAGGTAATGGTCCCAATACCACTCCATGACGACCTTGGTCAGGCCGTAGCCTTCGGCGTTGTCCTGGTATGAGACGGTCGTGAAGCTCACATCGGTCACAGGATAGATCAAGAGCTGCAAGGCGATATCGGGGCCGCCCCGGTCCGCCGCCATCAGGCACATGGCCGCGGCCAGGTTGCCGCCGGCGCTGTCGCCGCCCACGGCCAGCCGGGAACCGTCTGCGTTGATGCTGGCGGCGTTCTCGACCGCCCAGACAGTTGCGGCCCAGCAATCGTCAGCGAGGCCGGGAAACTTGGTATCAGGTGCAAGGCGGTAGTCCACAGATACGACCACACACTCGCCGCCCACGCACAGGTCGCGAGCGGTCGCGTCGGCTGATTCCAGGTCGCCCAGCACCCAGCCGCCGCCGTGGTACCAGGCCAGGACCGGGAAGGGGCCGTTGCCTTCAGGCGTATAGATGCGTACCGGGACATCGCCATCGGGACCGGGTATGCTCCGGTTTTCCACCTTGGCCACTTCAGGACCCGGAGCGCGCGGGCGCTTCTTGGCGTTGGCCCTGGCTTCGTCTGGGCTGACCGTGTTTGCCGGTGGCAGCCCTAAAGCGGCCACGCTCTCCATCACTTTTACTATCTGTGGGTCTAAGGGCATCTCACACCTCTTGGGGTCTGCTTTTCGGCTGATTTAATCAGGCATTATAGCTGATTGGATAAGCGATAAATCAGTTTTGGGCCGTTTCCGCGCCGGGGTCCCAG
>JACZXN010000377.1 GCA_022571575.1 Chloroflexota bacterium
CGCCAGGGCACTGCCCGGAAGTTACCGGGAAGTTACCGGGAAGTTACCGGGGAGTTGGCGGGGAGTTGTCGGAAGAGAGGTTAGTCCTCGGATTCCGCCTCGTCGCCGTCGCGCCGGGACCCGGCGCCTGAGTCCTCATCGTCTGAGGTGGACCCGGCGCCCTCGGAGGCCGCGGAGTTCTTATTGGATATGCGGCTGTCGCCCCAGGTGGCCGACTCCACGTAGTTCTTGAACTCCCGGGATTCGTCACAGATCTGGCATCTGCCGATACTGACCGGGCCGTCAGCGGGCTGGATCACCCAGTGGTGACGGCAGACTACCACCGTTGCGGCGGAGTCGTTCTCTATTTCTGGTTCGGGTGCGATGGTGATGCGTTGCGCCATGATTAGTTAGCCTCTGACTGATTGTACTTAGTTTAGCAATGATTGACCGATTTCGTCAAGATACTTTTGTATCATTGCCGTGTTCGTTACGATTGATAGCTGTGATGGTTAATGATTTGCTTGAGAGATGAACGATTACGTTAATATGCGGGGTTTAAAGGCGCTCTAGAAGTTGTCCTGGTCCCCAGCAATGGTTCATACGTCGCAGAAGGCGTCTTGGACTTACGGAATGTGCCGTTGGCGGCGGTCTGTCCGGGCCGGCGCGGCGCCCGTGCACGGGAGATCCGGAACATGCGAGATGCTTCAGTTGAGGCCCGGCGGGACCCAGGCGACGGACCGTTGCACCCCTAATCTTCTGTCCGGCCCGCCTTTAGGGTCAAGCCGGATATGTCAGGATCGTGGCCGAAATGGCCCGCGGGACCTGCCATACTTCCGATCCTCGGGGACGGGTTGGTCCCAGGGCCGAGCTCGATGCCAACGTAAGCGTCACAAACTTCAACGGAAGCTCTGGGGAAGCTCTGGGGAAGCTCTGGGGAAGCTCCAGCGGAACCCTACGGGAAACCCAGACGAGGCCAGACATGCTCAGACGAGTTTGACGATCTCTTCCGTCGCCATCCGGGTCACGCCCCAGCCGGCCAGCCAAGCGGAATGGCGGCCGTCGCCCCCGGCAACGATGACCACGATATCCCCAGCGGCACGGACGATGGGCACCAGGGTCTCGGGGTTGGTCTGGTCCACCCAACTGGGCCAGTTGCGGTTGCCGTAGTGAGCCCGGTTCAGCAACAGGTGCAGCGGCATGCGGGCGTTCTGGAAGATGAATTCTTGAACGTCGGACTTGGACAGTCCGGAGGCGGCGATCTCTTCGGCGTGCTCCGGACAGATCACCATGACGATCTGGGCGCCGGTGCCGATCTGGTAATAGTTGGATATGCCGATCGCCTTCATGTTGCCGACGATGGTCTGGAGGACCTCAAGTCCGGTGGAGACCGTCGTCTCCATGATGGTGTAGACGCCCCTGATACCCGCCACCGTCACGGTGCTGGAACCCTCGGCGTAACCAAGTTGGATGTTTCTCGGTTCCCAGGGGCTGCGTTCCTCATTCTCGGAGAAGCAGAAGCTGTACCGGCCGGGCGTGGCCAGGGTGGCCTTGTCCATCTCTCCGGGTATCAGGCCGCCCAGGTTGCGGATGATCAGCCGCAACGCCCTGCCGATGGCCGCGTTCGCCCTTGAGCCGGGGCCGAAACAGGCGGCGTCGCCGTTGATGCCCAGCTCTTTGGCTATGGGTCCGTTAACGATCACCACCTGAGCCGCCCCTCCGGTGGTCGCGGCGTTCCCAGCCAGGTTGAAGCTCTCATCCAAGACCGCCTTGACCGTGGCCACCACCACCGGGAAGTACTCCGGTTGGCAGCCGGCCATGACCGCGTTGATGGCCAGTTTCTCCAGGGTCGCCTGGGCGTTCCGGGGTTGGAGGGTTCCCAGGGAGAGGGAGGGGTCTCCGCCGTAGGAGGCCAGCATCTCGCGGACCAGCGGCTCCGTGGGCGGCACCACCGGCAGCCCGTCGGTCCAGCCCTGTTCCCAGCAATAGTCCTGGAGGGCCTGGAAGGAATCGGGCACCTCGACCCGCCTGGCGTTTAGCGAAACCGAACTCACGGCGTTGGACCTCGTCGATCAAGACTCAGGCATGAATGCCAGGAATTAAGACCGGGAATGAAGACTCAGGTGACGATTCTCCGGCGGGACGGCGGCGAAGCACACGCCCTCAGACATGGAGAGGGGACCAACTGGAGAGGTTTATTTCCCGGTCAGCAGTCCCACGATCTCCGGGGCGAAATCATGGGCCATCTGCCGGACCTCCGGAATGCTGCGGGGAGCCAATGGGCTGGGCAGCACCACTATGCGGGCGCCCGGCATCCCCAGAGCGGTGGCCCTGGCATGGGCGGCCCTGGTGAAGGTGCTGGTTATGACGCTAACCGATGGCACGCCTTTGGACTCCGTGATCACCGTGTCGTGGAGACCCCACGCCGTGCAGGACCCTCAATCGGCGATGGCGTGTATCACCGCGTCGCAATCATCGGTGAGGGACCGCAGGGTGTCCTCGGCGCAGGCGGCGCTGTAGGTGAATTTGGTGGCGTAGACCACTTTCGCCACGCCATAGTCCTTGAGCAGCACCTCTTTCAGTTCGCCCATGAAGGCGTCGGCGTGATACTTGCGGTTCTCCAGCAGGCCCACCACCTTGCCCTTGAGATCGGGCAGGGTATCGCTGAGACCCAACTCCTCGGGAACATCCTCCGCTGTGGGGTCGAG
>JACZXN010000378.1 GCA_022571575.1 Chloroflexota bacterium
GGCTTCGGCTCCAGCCCGAGTCGTCAACGTGGCCTCCGCCTCCCATCGGAAAGCCAGACTGAATCTGGGCGATGTCCATGACCCCGGCCGTTATTTTGGTTTCCGGGCCTATGGCCGCTCCAAATTGTGCAACGTGCTCTTCACCTACGAACTGGCCCGCCGGCTTGAAGGCACCGGGGTGACGGCCAACGCCCTGCACCCCGGCCTGGTGGCAACCAATTTCCTGACCAACAACGGGCCCTTTGGCCGCTTCCTCAACTACTTCCTCAGAATAAGGGGGACCAGCGTCCAGGCCGGCGCCAGTACGCCGGTGTACGCCGCCTCCTCTCCGTTGATGGATGGGGTCTCCGGCAAATACCTGGTCAAGAAACAGCCCGTGCGTTCTTCCAAGCGCAGCTACGACGAGTCCCTGGCCGCCGGCCTCTGGGAACTGAGCGCCAAACTGACCGGGATCCCATCCACTGCGGACGCCCCATCATCGCCCACCGGGCCCGCCCGCTAGTCCGCCAGGCTCGCGGCCTTTGTTGACAGCTACGGGCAACCCTCCCATAATTCCTGCAATCCCTCCCCGGAGTCTCATCTCATAATGGCAGACAAATTTGATGTTGCCGTGGTCGGCGCGGGAGTCGTGGGCTGCTCCGTGGCCTACTACCTGGCGAGAGAAGGCATCAAGGTGGCCCTGATCGAGCGCGAGGCCATCGGCAGCGGTTCCTCCGCCCACGCAACGGGCTTCATAAGTCTCCTGGGCACCGAGTTCACCCCCGGCCCATCCTTCCAATTCGGACTGGACGGCTACCGCGAGTTTCCCGCGTTGGTCGAAGAGCTGGAATCGGCAACGGGCATGGACCTGCAGTTCCAGCGGCGTCCTTCCCTGAGACTGGCCCTCGAAGAGAGCGAAGAGGTCCTGATCAAGGACCTCATGTCCTGGCAGCAAGAGCATGTCGCCATGCGCTGGATCACCGCCGAAGACGTCCACGAGATCGAACCGCGGCTGACCCCGTCGCTCTTGGGCGCGGTCTACGAGGACGAGTCGGCCCAGTTGGACAGCTACCGGCTGAACCTGGCTCTGGCCGCCGGCGCCGAAAGTAAAGGCGCTCAGACCATCCTCCGGGAGGTCACCGGCCTCATGTCCGAAAACGGCCGGATCACCGGCGTGCGGACCAAGGGGGGCGACATCTCCTGCGGCACGGTGGTGATCGCGGCCGGACTCTGGAGCCCGCCTTTCCAGAGGGACCTGGGTTTTCCGGTCCCGGTGGGCGCGTTGAAAGGGGAGCGGCTGCTGCTCAAATACGACGGCGACCCGCTGCAGGTGCTGATCAGTTCCCCCAAACGGGGCCACATGATCAGCCGGCTGGACGGCTTTCTAAGCGTGGGCAGCACCGGAGGCCGGGACTACGACGAGGACCAGCTATACCAGGGCGAGGACATGGACCGGGTGCCCACCGAGACGGCGCGGGTGGAGATCATGCAGCGGGCCATCGACGTTTTCCCCGACCTGGAGAACGCGTCCTTGGTGCAGCAACTGGCCGGCTCCCGGCCGCTGAGCCCCGACCGCATGCCCATCATCGGCCCGGTGCCCGGAAAAGAGGGCGTGGTCCTGGCCACCGGCCACACCACCAAGGGCATCCACCTTGGCCCCATCACCGCCAAGGCCGTCACCGAATACATCCAGGGCGGTTGCAAGAAGGTCCCAACCTCCATCGAGATCTTCCTGCCCTCCCGGTTCGCCGGCCTGACCCAAGCCGATTTCCAGACCGCCGGTCTCAACGTCGACGAATAACCACCGGCCACATTTCGATCATCAACCCCAGCCAGGCATTAGCCACGGGCAGGAGCACGACAGATGAAACGCGCGATCGAGTTTTACAGCGAGGGCTTCAAACTTTGCGGCGATGTCTACGTTCCCGACGGCCTGGCCGCCGGCGAAAAGCGCTCCGCGGTGCTCCTGTGCCACGGCTACACGGGGGTTAAAGACCTCTACCTGCCCGACAACGCCCGGGTGCTGAACGAGGCCGGGTACGTGGTGATGACCTTCGATTACAAGGGCTGGGGCGACAGCGAGGGCGTCAGCCCCCACCGGTTGGTCCCCTACAGCCGGGTGGCCGACGTTCAGGCCGCCATGACCTACCTGGGCCTCCAACCCGAGGTGAACGAAGACAATATCGGCATCTACGGCACCAGCTACGGCGGGGCCACCGTCTCCTGGGTGGGGGCCGTCGACCCGCGCGCCAAGTGCATCGTCAGCGTGGTTGGCATCGGCCACGGGGCGCGGTGGATGAGCCGGGTGCGGCGCATGGACGAATGGTTCGACCTGCTGGAACGGTCCAAGGCCGACCGGGAGCAACGCGCCCTGACCGGCAAGTCTGAGATGGTGGAACGCGCCGAGATACTGCTGCCCGACCGCCAATCGGCGGAGCTGGCCGCCGCCGCCCGCAGGAACAACCCCGCCGCCGTGAGCACCATCCCCGTGGAGTACGTGGACGACACCATCGGCTTCAACCCGGAATGGATCGTGGACAAGATCTCGCCCAGGCCCATCCTGTTCATCACCAGCGACGACGACCGGCTGGTGCCCCCCGAGGAGTCGGAGCAGCTATACGCCCACGCTGGAGAGCCCAAGAAGCTGGTCGTGTTGAAAGGCGTCGGCCACTACGAGGTCTACGCGGAGCCGGCCTTTTCCCAGG
>JACZXN010000379.1 GCA_022571575.1 Chloroflexota bacterium
CTACTTCGGGGGGTCGACACGGAAACTCTGCTGGTCTGGGGGCGTGAGGACGGGATAATCCCGGTCAACACCTGTCAGCTTTTTCAAAGCGCGATCAAGGGCGCCAAGTCCCAGATCCTAGATGATTGCGGCCACATGCCGGAGATGGAGAAACCCGAAGAGTTCGCGGAGGTGGTCCTGGATTTCTTGCGTTCGTGATTCCTGAAAGACCGGCGGCCCCATGACCCGCGTCACTGGGCCGTGCGGCCCCCGTCGATGACCAACTCCGACCCCGTGACGAACGATGACTCGTCCGAGGCCAGATACAGCACTCCGTAGGCAATCTCTTCCGGCCGGCCGAACCGGCCCATTGGAACCCGCCCCATCATCTCCCCGAGCACGGAATCATCGCGCCGGGTGGCGCGAAGCATGTCGGTTTCCACCGGGCCGGGATGGACCGAATTGCAACGGATTTTGTCCTGGGCGTATTGCACCGCCACGGACTTGCTGAATATGCGCACGGCCCCTTTGCTGGCAGCGTAGGCGCCGGACGTGCCGGGCTGGGGCGCGATGCCCGCCCCCGAAGAAATGTTGACGATGGACCCCCCACCGCCGGCCTTCATGACTGGAATAGCCTGCTTGGAGCCCAAGAACGCGCCTTTGACGTTGACGTCCATGGTCCGGGTCCAGTCGGCTTCGCTGGTTTCCTCGACGTTGCCTCGGGCGGAGATGCCGGCGTTGTTCACCAAGATGTCGAGCTTGCCGAACCGGGTTACCGCCTCGCCGACCGCCTGCTCCCAGTCTTGCTCACTGGTGACATCCAACCGGACGAATAAGCACTCTCCACCGCTCTCGGTGATCTCCGAGGCGGTCCGTTGGCCCGCTTCCTCCAGGATGTCGCCGATCACGACCCGCGCTCCCTCCTTGGTAAAAAGCCTGGCGATGGAAGCACCGATACCCCGGGCCCCGCCGCTGATCAATGCCACTTTGTTATCAAGACGCATGGGTTCCTCTCCGTCAGTCCTCGAGTTCAACCGGTTGATGCATGGCGAGACTGATATCAGCCTGGCCGCACCAGGGATATTCTAGTACAGGGACGGCGTTCATGGCGCGGGACCGGTCTTACTCCAGGGCGTATAAATGGCCGTCGTCGCTGCCGAATATTATCGTAGACCCCACGATGACCGGGTCGGTATCCACCCAGTCACCCGTCTCGAACCGCCAGATCTCCGCTCCGGTGAGTTCACTGACCGCGTAAATCTGATCGCGGCCGCCGAAATACACCACCCCATTCAACACCGCCGCCGACGATTGGACGCCACCCGCCGCCGGGAAATGCCACCATTGATCCCCAGTCTCCACGGAGATGGCATAGAGGCCGGGAGACCCGCGGGCGCCGTCGCTGCCGATGTATACCATGTCATTGGAAAGAACGGGGGCCGTTCTGATCTGGCCGCCGGTTTTGAACAGCCACTTCAGGTTGGTGTTGTACCCACCGAATTGTTCAGGGTTCGTGAAAGGCGGTGTCTCGGTTGGCCGGGATGCCGTGGCAGAGGGCGGGGTGTTTATGGGAGGCTGTGCCGGCGGAAGGGTGGGAGCGGGGCTGCCGAAACTGGCGGGGTGGCGGAATCCGGTGCGGCGGGCGTGGACTCACCGCTGGTGCAAGCCACGAACAGAGTCTTCCCAACGGCCAGAACCGCAGTCACCGCCCCAAATGGCTGATGCATGATTATCCGCCCCGCCGCTCCGGTGGAGGCCCGGACCAAAATCTATCCGCCCTCAGACCCGCCAAGGCGTGCGAGGCGCGCCAAACCACTCTCCAAACATTCTATCGAATGCAGATGACGTTCCCGGGATGCGGGTGCACATCTGGCGGTTCTAGAGCCCGAGAACGATGGCCCGTGAGCGATGGCCCGTGAGCGATGGCCCTGAGATGGATGGAGAGCCGGGAGGTTTTGGCCGGATTCCCCGGTATGGGCCGCTGAAACTTTCCGGCGGGCTTCCTCCGCCGCTTCGGCGCGTCCGTTGGCTTCATGGGGCTGGTTTCATGCGGCACGGAAGGTGACGGGAAGCCGGTCCAATGCGCGGATCGAGTTGTTCGGACGCCATACGGTCTCCCCAGCCAGTTCGATGGACGCCACCTGGTTCGCCACCGCCGTCAGCACCGCCTCACCCTCGGCCCGCGCCACGTTCTGTCCGACACAACCATGGATGCCGACACCCATCGCCAGGTGATCGGCCGGCCGGCGCTCGATGTCGAATTTATCGGCATCCGGCCAGTGATCTTCGTCGAGATTGGCCGCGCCCAGAACGCAGAGGACCTTCGTGCCTTTGACGATCCGGACCCCGCTTACCTCCGTGTCCACGTCGGCCGTGCGGCAGAAGGAATGGACCGGTGAGGTGTAGCGCAGCATCTCCTCGAAGGCCCAGCGGGCGAGCTTGGGGTCGGCCTTGAGGCGCTGGAACTGGTCCGGATTGTTGGCGAAGCACCAGATGGCGCTGCCCAGGGCCGTGACCGTGGTGTCGACCCCGGCGGACAGCAGCGAGCGCACCAGCATCCCGGCTTCTTCCTCGGTGATCTCGCCCGCGTCGGCGGCGGCGTAGATCGTGGCCCCGAACCCCTCGGGTTGCAGCCGGCCGCGCCCGCATTGCTCCGTGATCCAGGGGACGACATCGGGCCCTTTCG
>JACZXN010000380.1 GCA_022571575.1 Chloroflexota bacterium
CATCGCTTCAGCATCTCCGGGTTCCGGCTCGCCATCAATCACGCTGGCCGCCTTCAGGTCGGCCACGGAGCGTTGGGTCCGGGCGTGGATGTACTCCTTGACCTGGGCTTTGGTCCATTCCTTCCATAGCTCGGAGTTGCCCGCGATGGTCACCACGATCTGCCCCTGCCGGACTCCGATGCCGGTGTCGCCCACGGACCCGGAGGTGGACATGTTGCTGCCCAGGCTGGACGCGGCGTCGGCGATGGCGGTCAGGATGGGTTCGGGATGGCCCACCGCTCTGACCTGACGGGGCGACTCGCCGGCGAAGACCGTCACCGTGCTCTGGCCGGCTGAGAAACCCCGTTCCACGTGCAGGGGAGTCCAATGGGTCTCGGTTTCGGCCTCGGCGATGCAGTAGGTGTATTTACCGGGATGGCCGATGACGCTGCGGTCGAAGATGCCCGGGATGGCGGCGCAGGCGTTCATCAGGATGAGCCGCAAGGCGCGGCCGATGGTGGCGTTGGCCCGGTTGCCCGGACCGAACAGGTTGTTCCGCGAGTTGATGTTCAGTTCCCTGGCCACCGGGCCGTTCACGATGCACAGGATGGCGGAGCCGCCCATGCTCGACGAGGGACCCACCAGGTTGAACACCGGCTCCAACATTGCTTCGGTGGCGGCCAGCACCACCGGCATGTATTCGGGCAGGCATCCGGCCATCACCGAGTTGGCGGCCACCTTGCCCACCGTTATCTCGCGGCGGCGCTCTGGAAGCTCCCCAACCACCTCGCCAGAAGAGCGGCCGGAACGCTCGATGAATTCCCCGACCCGTTGTTCCGTGGGCGGGACCACCGGCAGTCCGTCGGTCCAGCCCAACTCATAACAACGCTCGATGGCCTCCAGGGCCGAGTCCCAATGCACTGTTGTCGTATCGCCCGTCGTGGTATCGTCCGATTCAGGCAAGGTTGATGCCCTCCTTTTGGTATGCGGCCGCTGGTCGGCGGCCCCTTTTAAGTCGGCCCGAAGCGTGACCTTGACGCCCCCCATGGCTGTCAATGACGCCCCCATGCCTGTCATTCTGAGCGTAGCGAAGAATCTCTTAGTTGCGGTAACGAGACCCTTCGCTTCACTCAGGGTGACAGTGGACACTCAGGGTGGCAGCGGGCAGTCAGGGTAACAGAGGTCGGTCATGGTGACAGCGGGCATTCAGGGTGAGAGCGGGCGGTCAGGGTGACGGTGGGTAGCCAAGGTGACCACGGGGCACGTCGCCGACCGCTGCCCGCTCGAAGCTGAATGCTGATAGCTGACCGCTGCCCGCTTTTACTTGGCCACGGTGTACTTGGACAGCGACCGCAGTTCCTTGGCCGGGCTCATGTGCTGGCCGCGAATGGTGTAGGAGACTTCGGCCACGTAGATGGAGCCCTCGGAGTCGACGGCGATGCCGTGGGGAGCGATGAACTGCCCGGGGCCTTCCCCTTCGTTCTTGTCTCCGAATTGGCTTACCAGGTTGCCTTTCAGGTCGAAGATCGACACCCGGTGTCCCAGTCCGGGGGCGTCGTCCACGCCGCCCATCCCGTTCAACTCGCCGACGTAGATATGCTCGCCCCACAGCACCATGGAATCGGGACGGTGGATATTGTTCCACATGGTGACGAACGTGCCCTGGGTGTCGAAGATCTGGATCCGGTGGGCTTCCCGGTCCACCACGTAGACGTTGGCGTTGCTGTCGATGGCGATGTTGTGGGGGCGGATGAACTGCCCGGCGTCGATGCCGGGGCTGCCCCAGGAGAACTTGTACTCGCCTTCGCCGGTGTAGACGTGGATGCGGGAGTTCCCGTAGCCGTCCGACACATAGATGTCGCCGTTTCCTGGGTGGATGGCGGCGGAGGTGGGCCGGTTGAAGGGTTCTCCGCTCCAGCGCGGCGCGGGATTGTTCTTCTCGCCTATCTCCATCAGCTTCTCGCCCTCGGGGCTGAATTTCTGAATGGTGTGGATGCCGTCGTCGGAGCAGAGGAGGGAGTCGTCATGGGCGATGTAGAGGCCGTGGGTCCGGTTTTCGCTGAAATGGCCTTTGCCGAAGGACCGGACGAAGTTGCCGTCCCGGTCCAAAACGATTATCGGGTCCTCTCCCCGGGTGAGGATAAACACGTTGTCGTGGGAATCGATGGCGACGCCGGGGCATTCTTTGAAGGTCATGCCGCTGGGCAACTTGGCCCAGTTCTCAACGAAATTGTAGCGGAAATCGCCTATACCGTAGACCTCTGGCATGATGTGCACCTTCTGTTATTAGTTTTTGGCTGCGGCCCCTGCGTCCCAACCCATCGGATCCGGGAATCCGGACATGACGCCGTAACGGGGCAAAATAGGCCCAAGACCGGCTTCGGGGGCAGGCATGGTTATCCTAAGTCTGGCCGATTCAGGTGTCAATGGCCGGGATGGCCTGTGTCCGGGGCCGCCCTTCGAACAGGCTTCTGGATCAGCGGATCAAGCGGCGCTGGAAGCGATGCTCAAAGAGCCGCTGACCGCTGACGGCCGTGAACCGACGGCTATTTGATCACCTGTCCGCCCTCGCCCTTCAGGTAGTCGGCGGTGCGCAGCGCCAGGGCCTGGATGGTGGGCGTGGGGTTCACGCAGGCGCCGGTGGTGAAGACGCTGCCGTCGATGATGAACAGGTTGGAAACGTCGTG
>JACZXN010000381.1 GCA_022571575.1 Chloroflexota bacterium
ACCCTGCCCTTGGTGGCCATCGGCATGGCCGCCACGGCCTGGGTGATGCGGGGCTGGCCGGAGGTCCGGGAGACTCGGGGCGCCCGATTCGACTGGTGGGGCGCGGCGCTGTCCACCGGGGTCTTGGTGACGTTGCTGCTGGCCATGACCACCGGCAACAGGGCCGGCTGGTTATCGCCGCCGATCATCGCCGCCTTCGCCGGGGCCGCCGCGATGCTGGGCGTTTTCATCTGGTGGGAGCTGCGCTGCGCCGCGCCCATGCTGGACCTGCGGCTGTTCAAGGGAAAGACCTTTTCCCTGGGCGTGTCGGCGGCCTTTCTGACCTTCTTGGGCTCGTCGGCGGCCATGTTCCTGATGCCCTTTTACCTACAGAACGTTCTGGGCTACAGCGCCAAGACGGCGGGCTTCGTGGTGGTGCCCGGCGCGCTCTGCATGGCGGTCTTGGGAACGGTGAGCGGGGTACTCTCGGACCGGTTCGGCTGGCGTCCCTTCACCGTCGGCGGCCTGGCGTGCTCGGCCACGGGCTTGTTCATCCTGTCCCGGGTCACCGAAACCTCGTCCCTGTGGATGGTGGTGCCGGCGATGATGCTGATGAGCAGCGGCATGGGCATCTTTTATTCGCCCAATTCCAGCTCGGTGATGAACGCCGTCGGCCAGGTCAGGTACGGCGTGGTGTCCGGGTTCCTGAATCTGGTGCGCAATGCGGCCAACGTCACCAGCATCGCCATCGCAACCATCATCGTCACCGCCACCATGACCTCTCTGGGCTACGAACCCAGTCTGGAAGCGGTACGGGGCGACACCGCAGGCGTGGGCCACGCATTTACCCTGGGACTGCGTTACGCCTTCCTGGCCATGATGGGGTTGTTGCTGTCGGCCATGACCATCTCGGCCCTGCAAACGGGCCGCGTCGAGGACCCGGGTCCGGCGGCCAAGGCCGGCGACCTGGAGGAGTCCCGGGCCGAGTCCTGACCACAGGCCCGATCGCCTACAGCGGAGTTGGGCCCAATAGGCCGGCGAACCGCAGGCCCCACAACACGACGGCCAGCACCGTTGAAGCGGCCAGGGTAAGGGTGGCCCGGTTCTTCCACTTGGACCCCCACCAACTACCATGGGATGGCGCCAGCCACCAGCCCCGCGCCAACATGAGCACGGTGACCACCAAGAACGGCCAGGTGAGCACCCGCAACGCGGGCGCGAAGGCCAGCCCGGTTGATGTTCCGCCAAGAACACCGAGCAAGCCCGGCACCACTCATCACCAGGGAAGTGGGAGCAGTCCGCTGAGCAGGCCTACGAAAGGCTTCTCCACATGCAGTAATTTCATCGACTCTCCAACTCGTTCCTCGAGCAGCGGTCGAGCGGAGCGATCACTCCGGATTCATCAACTCAACCACTGCCGGTGGGTTTTCCAGGTAGCCGCGGTCCGCCAAAGGTCCGCCGCCTTCCCGGCGGCGCCAGGAGCTTGAATAGTTTCCAACTCCCGCCGTTTGAATCTCTGGGTACACCATAACCTATTCAACGCAACAACTCATCTGGGACACGTCCCGCGTGAAGGCTTGCGCCACCCTCTTGATTCCCTCGCTCAGGGTGGGGAACACGTGGACCGTATCGATGATGTCGTCGACGGTCAGGCCGAACTTCACCGCCATGGTGGCCTCGTGAATCAGTTCCGCGGCATGGGGCGCCACTATGTGCACGCCCAGGACCCTGGAGCTATCCGGATCGATCACCATCTTGAAGACGCCTCGGTCCTCCTTGATGGCCGCTGCTTTGGGGACCGCGTCCATGTAGATGGTGCGGCAGGAGCAGGCGTTGAACCTACGCATCTCCTCTTCCTCGGTGATTCCGACCGAGGCCACCTCTGGGTCGGTGAAAACAGCATGGGGCACTGCGTCGTAGTCGATGCTTTTTCGGGAGGAGGTCAAGGCGTTCTCCGCGGCCAGTGCCCCTTCTTTGGCGGCCACGGTCTCCAATGCCATGTTCCCAACACAATCGCCTGCGGCGAAAACGTTGGGATTGTCCGTTTGGTAATACCCAGTCACCTCTATGAAACCATTCCCGTTGACCCTGACCCCGGCTTTCTCCAAGTCCAAAGCAGCGGTGTTGGCCTGGATACCCGCGGCCAACAGCAACTCATCCGCCTCCAGATCGGTCACGGTCGTGGCCAGCGACCGCTTCCGTTGGACTCCGCGGCCGCCTCGGATGGTGACTACCATCTTCCCGTCCTGTTCCTCTACTTTGTCCACCGTCACTCCCACGCGAAACTCGATCCCCTCGTTCTCCAGGTTGCGTTGGAGTTCCGCGGCTATCTCCGGCTCTTCCCGAGGCAGGATGCGGTCCATGGCCTCCAGCACCGTCACCTTGGTTCCGAAGTGGGCAAACATCTGGGCGAACTCCAATCCCAAGGGTCCGCCGCCAATCACGATCATGGACTCTGGGACCTCCTGGAGCTGTAGGACGGTGACATTGTTCAACCAGCCCACTTGGTCGATCCCAGGGATCGGCAACACCTTGGTGGATGAGCCGGTGGCGATGATGAACTTGTCGGCCTCGTAAATCCGGCCGTCAGCTTCCACCTTATCGGGTCCCACGAACCGGGCCTTCGCCTCCAGCAGGGTCACTGTATCCAGGGCATCCAGAACGTTGCGGTAGTTGCTCTGG
>JACZXN010000382.1 GCA_022571575.1 Chloroflexota bacterium
TACCACGGCAGCCACGACCAGGTCAGCGTCAGCGTGCGGGTGAACCCGGCCGTGGCAGGTGAGCGGGGCCGGCCGGACGCCGTGGCCGCCACCGAAGGCCTGGGCGAGGGCACGCTGGACCAGGTGGTGGTTTTTCCGTTCAATGAAACGGCCACCGCCCGGAAGATACTTGAGGAGAACAAAGACCAGTTGGCGGCCGTGATCATCGAGCCGATACTGGGCTCCGTGGGGATGCTGCCGGCCACCACCGAATTCCTGACCATGCTTCGGGAGTTCACCAGGGACAACGGGATCATCCTGATCTTCGATGAGGTCATCAGCTACCGCGCCTCCATGGGCGGCGCCCAGGAGTATTACGGGATCACCCCGGACCTGACGTCGTTGGGCAAGATCATCGGCGGCGGGTTCTCCATCGGGGCCTTCGGCGGCAGCAGGGAAATCATGGACCTCTACGACCCAACGGCGCCCGGCGGCCCCAGGGTGGCCCACGCCGGGACGTTCAACGCCAATCCGGTGACCATGCTGGCGGGGGCGGCGACCCTGGAACAACTCACCCCCGAGGTGTACCGGAAGCTGGCCGAGATGACCGAGTATCTGCGGGCCGGCATCCTCAAGGTGGGCGCGGACCTGGAAACGCCGGTCCAGGTGACGGGTCTGGGTTCGCTGTTCGGCATCCATTTCACCGGCGAGGAACTGGTGGGCTACCGGGACATCGCCGCCGAGGACTCGGCCTTCCGGTATCAGGTGTTCCTGGGACTGCTGAACGAGGGTATCCTGATGGCTACCAACCTGGTGGGCGCGGTCTCCACGGAGATCGGCGAAGCGGAGATCGATACCTTCACCGCGGCGCTGCGGCGGGTGCTGGAGCGGGCGCGGACACGGTCCGCCTAGTCCGGCTGCGCCGGGATATTGCTCCAACCGATATCTGGATTATTTAAGGAACGAGACCATGTTTCAAGGATTCGAGCAGCTAAAGATAGAGGCCAATGGGACCACCATCAACCTGGTGAAGGGCGGCAGCGGCCCTCCCATGCTGATGCTCCACGGCTACCCGCAGACCCACGCCATGTGGAACAAGATCGCGCCGCGCCTGGCCGAGGACTTCACCGTGGTCTGCCCCGACCTGCGCGGCTACGGCGACAGCGCCAAGGTGGAGGGCGACCCGGAGCACCTGAACTACTCCAAGCGCACCATGGCCCAGGACCAGGTGGATGTCATGAAGCAGCTTGGGTTCGACACGTTCTTCCTGGTGGGCCACGACCGGGGCGGCCGGGTGTCGCACCGCCTGACCAAGGACCACCCGCAGAGCGTCCTGAAGCTGGTCACGTTGGACATCATCCCAACCCGCAAGATGTTCCAGATCGTGGACAAGGAGTTCGCCACCAACACCTGGCACTGGTTCTTCCTGATCCAGCCCTTCGATTTCCCGGAGAAGGTGATCGGGGCCAACCCGGAGTTCTACGCCCGGCGGGGGTTCGACCGGGTCAAGGACGCCGACAAGGTGTTCACGCCCGAGGCGCTGGCCGACTACATCCGTTGCTTCAAGGACCCCGGCACCATCCACGCCGTCTGCGAGGACTACCGGGCGGGAGCCAGCATCGACCTGGTGCACGACGACGCCGACTTCGACCAGAAGATCAACTGCCCCATGCTGGCCCTGTGGAGTTCCACCGGCTTCGTCGGGCGGACCCAGGACGTGCTGAAGGTCTGGCAGGACTACGCCACCAACGTCCGGGGGCTGCCGCTGCCCTGCGGCCACTACATCGCGGAAGAGCTGCCCGATGAGTCCTACGCGGCCATCAAGGGATTCCTATCGGAATAGACGCCGCTCCAACTGCCAGTTCCCGAGTCGGAGTACAACATCCCGTTCGTCCTGAGCTCGTCGAAGGACCCCGGTTTCGGCGCAGTAGTGGTTCGACGGGGCTCACCACGAACGGTCGATAAGGCGGACCATCGATACGAATGTCTAAACCGGCAACAGATCAGGAAAATCAGACAGGTTAAAGGGGAGAGAAACCATGGGTTCGATCAGACTGTACACCGGCGACGACGGCCAATCCCACATCGAGGAGATTGACCCGACGGAACACCCCGCGTGGAACACCCTGCACGACGTCAAGGGGATCGTGTTCCGGTCCTCGCCGCCGGGCTTCTTCAGCGACTGGCACATCGCGCCGCGCCGCCAGTACATCATCACCCTCTCCGGCGAGGCTGAGATCGGCCTGAAGGACGGCACCGTCTACCGCCTCGGCCCCGGCGACGTGAACCTGGCCGAGGACCTGACCGGCTCCGGCCACACGACGCGGGTGATTGGAGACGTGCCCCGCGTGAGCGCCACGGTGCATCTGGAGGGGTAGGGGGATTGACCCAATCGAGATGGGCCGAATTCGAATTGGCCCATCTCTCGGTCGAATTTCCGTAACGTCTCGTAACCCAACATTCTGGTTAACTCGGTTCCAGGTACCTTTTGACGAGTTCGTTTACTTCCGAGGGAAGCGCCGGTCTCGAAATGCTTCCGTGGCGGATATAAGGGACTCCGCTTTTCATGAAATGCCACAGCCAAGCACACTCCTCTCCGACTAGAAACGACGCCTAATACTGGAGTAAACCCGCCACTCAATTTGGTCAATTTTCCATCCCAGTAAGTTTGACGACACC
>JACZXN010000383.1 GCA_022571575.1 Chloroflexota bacterium
GCTCATCTCGTAGGCCTGGAGCGCCGCCGGCTCGGTGCGGTAGGGACTGAACGCCGAGTGGTCGGCGCCCCGTCCGTTGTAATCCCCGGAGGTCAGGACCGCCGCGGCGATGGACACCGCCCGGCTCTCGTCGATGCCGTACCTGGCCAGGTCCTCACGGGCGCAGAGCACCGCCGCCGCGCCGCCCTCGCTGGTGGGGCAGCACTGGAACAGGGTCAACGGGTCGGCGATCATGCGCGAGTTCAGCACCTCTTCGACGGTGTAGGTGTCTTTGCGGTGGGCATACGGGTTCAAGACGGCGTTCTGCCGGGCCTTCACCGTCACCTGGGCCAGGGCCGTCGCCGGGGCTCCGGTCTCCTCCATGTACCGCTTGCCCCGCAGCGCGTACCCGGCCATCATGTGGTCGCCGCCGATGTACCGCTCCGGGCTGTCCTCGGGGGTCACGGTCACCGGCCCGCGCGGCACCTTCTCGGCGCCGAACGCCAGGGCCAGGTCATAGAGTCCGGTGGTGATGCCCCAATAGGCCTGCCAGAAGGCCGTGGAGCCGCTGGAGCAGGCGTTCTCGACGTTTATGATGGGGACGCCGGTGAGGCCCAGCTTGGATAGCGTGGTCTCGCCCATGGACATGCCCTGGTAATAGACGTGGCCGAAGTAGGCGATGGCGATGTCCTTCCACTTGACCCCGGCGTCTTTCAGCGCGGGGAGCACCGCCCCGATGGCCAGGTCGCCCAGGTCCTCGTCGGGGAAGCGGCCGAAGGGGTGCAGGCCAACGCCCACCACCATCACCTCACGGCCGGGTTTTATCTTGTTCATCATTGGAATGTTCTCCTGGCTCAGGCGGGACGCCACTTGTAGACGGCCTTGTCCGGTCCGCCGTTCACAGCCGGGACCGCCTGGAGCGTCATCTCCACCGCCATGCCGATCTTGAGGTCGTCGTGCTCGCAGTCGATGACCTCCGCCAGCACCTGGGGGCCCTGGGGCAGTTCCACCTGGCCCAACACGTAGGGCACCTCTCCGGGCCAACCGGCGGGCGGTATCCGGACGATGGTATAGCTGAACAAGATGCCCTTGCCGCCCAGCTCCACGGCCTCCAGATCAGTCGATGTGCACGACTGGCAGAAGATGGCGGGACCGAAGACCGTCGTCTCGCACTCCTTACACTTGAATCCGATGAGAGTGCCTTCAGTTGCTTGATCGTTAGTGATCTTGAGCCGGTTTGGGTCCACGGAGACCGGCGAGTCCTTATCTGACATAACCGGCATTATACAGGGCCATTGACCAGCCATGCGCCAAATGTTAGCTTGGCGGTGCAACCGCGTTTTCGCCGGTTTCCATAGAGGTCTTGAGACTGTCAGATGACTGGCTCAGGCCGTCCATCCACACAGATATTATTGGGGTTCCCAGCAGATGCCCACCGACACACCAAAACCTTGGGAGCAGTCCCTGGGCCAGTTCCTGCAGGAGGCGGTGGCCCGCGACCCGGGCAAGACTTTCATCGAGATCGGGGGGCTGAGCCGCACCTACCAGGAGTTCTACGACGGCGTCTTGAAGTCGGCCGCCATGTTCGCCGGAATGGGCATCCAGAAGGGCGACCGGGTCTGCCTGTTCCTGCCCAACTGCATCGAGTACGTCTACTCCTGGTTCGGCCTGTCCCTCATCGGCGCCATCGCCGTCCCGGTGAACACCGCCTACAAACGGGACGAGATGGCCTACATCTTGAACGACGCCGAGGCCAAGGGCCTGGTCAGCGATTCATCGCTGGTTGAGGTGGCCGGGGCGGCCGCGGACCTGGCGTCCAGTGTTGAGGTCAAGCTGCTGCGGGGCGCCGAAGGGGCGAACCTCGACGGCTGGACCGACTTCGGCGAGGCCCATGCCGGGGCTGTGCCTCTGGCGTCCCTGCCCGACATCTCGCCCCATGACATCTCCATGCTGGTCTACACCTCCGGCACCACCGGCAACCCCAAGGGGGTCCAGGTGACCCACCTGATGTACGTGGCCGCCGGACAGGGGTTCGCCCACTGGACCCAGGCCACCCCCGACGACCGGTTCTTCACCTGCCTGCCCTACTACCACGCCAACATCCAGTACTACTCCACCATGGGGGCCCTGGCCGCCGGCGCCACCCTGGTGGTGGTCGACCGTTTCAGCGCGTCCCGTTTCTGGGGCCAGGTGCGCGACGCCAGGGCCACCATCGTCAACTTCATCGGCATGATGATGCCGGTCCTGTCGAAAAACCAGCCGTTGCCCGAGGATAAAGACAACACCGTCCGGCTGTTCTACGGCTCGCCGTCCTTTCCAACGGAGTTTCTGGCCGAGTTCCAAGAGCGGTTCGCAACCGACATAATCGTCGGGTTCGGCATGACCGAGACCTGCTTCGGCACCATCGAGCGCCTGGGAGAGGAGCGCCGCTCCGGCTCCTCGGGGATGCCACGCCAACACCCGGAGAAGGGGTTCGAGAACCAGGTGCGCATCGCCGACCCGGTGACCGGCGTGCCCATCGGCCCGGAGGCCATGGGGACCGTGGGCGAGATCACCATCCACAACCCGGCCATCATGCCCGGCTACTGGCGCAACGACGAGCAGAACGAGGAGACCCTGCGGGACGGCTGGCTCTACACCGGCGACCTGCGCTGGATGGACGCCGACGGGTTCCTGTAT
>JACZXN010000384.1 GCA_022571575.1 Chloroflexota bacterium
TCGGCGACGGTGGCCGGTCGGCCCGGGCGCACGAATTCAGGAGACGGCGGAAATGAACTTGGCCAGTTATGTCGGCGGCGAATGGGTCGAGGGCGGCGGCGATGGCGCCCCGCTTTGCGATCCCGTGAGCGGCGAGGAAATCGCCCGCGCCAGCACCGACGGGATCGATATCGGGGCCGCCCTGGATTACGCCCGGACGGTCGGCGGCCCGAATTTGCGGGCGCTCGGCTTCGCCGAACGCGGCCAGCTTTTGCGCGCCGTCGCCGAGACGCTGAGCGCCAACCGCGATGCCTACGCCGAGATCGCCTTGCGCAATTCGGGCAACACCAAAATCGACGCCGCCATCGATATCGACGGCGCCACCGGCACCTTGATGTTCTACGCCTCGATCGCCAAGCGCCTTGGCGACGCCAAGACGCTGCGCGATCCCGGGCTCGAGCGCATGGGCAAGGACGAAGGCTTCCAGGCGCTCCATCTCTGGCTGCCGCTGACGGGCGCCGCCATCCACATCAACGCCTTCAATTTTCCGTCCTGGGGTTTGTGGGAAAAATTCGCGGTCAGCCTGTTGTCCGGGGTCGCCGCCGTCACCAAGCCGGCGACGGCGACGGCGCTGTTGAGCTACCGGATGGTCAAAGATGTCATCGACGCCGGGCTGCTTCCGCCGGGCGCGCTTTCGATCCTCTGCGGCGGCGCTCGCGGTGGGACTAAAACCGAATCGGGTATCGTCTGGCTGGTGGAGCCGAAGTATATCCAGAATCCCCTGTACCGTGGTCTGGTGGTCCGGGAGAACGCCAAGGACCTGGAACAATGGATGGACCGGGCGCAGCGGATGTACGCCCCCCTGGGCGGCAAGCTGACCGGGAAGCCCGGCATGTTCCGCTTTCCCAGCGGCGCTATTCTTATCGGCGGCCACCTCCAGAATAAAAACGCCTATACCCAATACATGGGGCAGGAATACCAGAAGATTCTCTTTGAAGAATTGACGCTGGTTCCCGAAGAACGGTTGTACGAGCTGGTCATCTCCTCCGCCCGGTCCACGATCGAGGGCCTTCCGGCCCGTGTCTTTTCCACGGCCAATCCCGGTGAAGTCGGTCACGTCTGGGCAAAAAAACGATTTGTGGACGTGGCGGAAAACAAGACGTTCACCGACGATCTGGGTAATACCCGGATATTCATCCCCTCCACGATGGACGACAACCCCATTCTCATGGAGAAGGACCCCGCGTACGTCAGGCGTATTGAGGCGATGACGGACGAGAAGAAGCGCCGTGCCTGGCGCTACGGGGACTGGAGTGTCTTTGAGGGGCAGTTCTTTGACAAATGGGATTCGAATGTTGTCGAGTACGTCGGCCTGCCCCACCAGGTGGTGAGCGGACCGGGGCATGTGGTTAAAGACTTTACGATTCCGGATACCTGGATGCGGTATCGGGGCGGGGACTGGGGACACGCGGATCCGTGCGCCGTTGTCTGGGTGGGCGGTGGACTTTTACGGGAATCACTTCCTGTACCGGGAGTACGAACGCGACCGCGTCCCGCCTTCGCAGACGGCCCGGAACATACTGGGGTTGACGGAAGACGAGTATGCGATTCGGGATACGATGTTTGGACCGGACGCCTGGGCCAAGCGGTCTGAGGGCGTTGGCCCCTACAAGCGACAGATGACCATGAAGTCCGTGGCAGACATCTTTGGGGAGCAGGGACTGGTCTGTCAGCCGGCGAACGATGATCGTCTCAACGGGTGGCAGAACCTCCGGGACCTGATGTATTGGGACGCCAATATCCAACCGAAATTCTTCGTCTTGGAATCTTGCACCAATGTTCGGGAGTGCCTCCCGGCCATGATTCATGACGAGCATAAGGTCGAAGATATGAAGGCGCATAAGCGGGACCATCTGCCGGACGCCATACGGTACGTGTGTATGCACACCGTGGATTCGGTTCGGCCGCATCAGAGCGTGATTGACCGCGCCATGCTGCTGGGGGAATTTGACGCCGCAGCCGATGTCTCACGCACCACCGGGCTCGTATTTCTGGTTGCGGCCATCCTGGCGTTTTCTATTTTTCTGGTGTTCTTCACCCTTCTGGGCAGTTCGCCGGCGTTCGCCGCCCGGATGGAAGGCCTGCTGAACATCGTCCCTGCTGGGCCCAGGCCCAAGGTCAAAGGATTCTACTGGACATTCGTGGCCGGGCTGGCCGTCCTTAACTCTCCCTCGAAACACCTGGCCCTCTTCGTCTATTCCCTGCCGGTGTGGCTGCTCGAAGGCTCCATGTATTTCATGCTGGCCTACTCCTTTGGCATCGACGAGCATTTCGACTCGGTGGGAGTCCTGCTGTTGGTGGTGCTGCTCCTGACCGCCACCTCCAATCTGGCGACAGCAGTCCCCAGCGCCATCGGCGGTATCGGGCCTTTTGAGATAGTGGCCCAGCAGACATTGATGGCCCTGGGCGTGGGGGCGTCGCTGGCCGGGGCCTACAGCGGGTTCGTCCACCTGGTGGCCCTCTGGCTGCCGGTCAACCTGGTCGGCCTGGTCATTCTGTGGAAGAACAACCTTTCCCTCAGGGAGATGAGCGCCGCCAGCCGGGCCGGCAGCCTGGAGCCAACATCCGGGCTGGCCGGTGAGACCTCGGGAGAACACGACTGATGCGAGTGGGAATCA
>JACZXN010000385.1 GCA_022571575.1 Chloroflexota bacterium
AGACCCTTCGCAGGCTCAGGGTGACATGGCACGGGGCAGGCTGAGAGCGACATTGTGCGGGGGTCAGCGGCCCTCCAGTTCCTCCATGAACAACTGCAATGAGGCGTCGGCGCGGGAATAGTCGTAGGTGGCGTAACGGCGTTGGCGAAGCTGCACCACGTCGCCGTTGAAGTACCGTTCGTACAGCGTCTGCCGGGAACCGAATTGGGTGCCGATCAGGTCCCAGGCCAAACGGAACAGCCGCACCTTTTTCTTGGCGTCGATCGACGCTCCCTGGTAGTACTTGCCGATATCCTCGGCCAGGGGCCCCGCCAGGTCCTCCTCGGTGGGGGTCAGCATCAGCCCTCCGGCGGCCAATTGCTCGACGATCGCCGCCACGCGGGTATAGGCGTCCGGGTACCAGTGGCGCATGGCGATCCACGGCTGGGCGGCCGGCCAGATCCCCTCGCCTTCACCCTCGCTCTCAAACGGCCCCGCGTCGGCTTCGGCGGCCCGCATATAGGCCCGCACCGTTTCCAGGGTGTCGATAACCTCGGCGGTCTTCTCCTGAACGTGGGCAAAGCCGCCGATCCCGATGGCCTCGGTGATGCCGTGGACGATGCCCAGGATGAACTCCAGCTTGGCGATGCTCTTGACCGCCACCTGCTGCATGTACTGCCGCCACAGGGTCGCCTTCTGGACGGTCATGTTGGCCAGTTCGATGTCGTCGTAGATGAACACCCGCTCCCAGGGGATGAGCACGTCGTCGAAGATGGCCATGGCGTCCATCTCGTCGTACTGCCCGGACAGCGGATAGTCGGCCAGCGGACGGCCCAGGTCGTGGCTGGGACGGCAGATGAACTTGAGGCCGGGGGTGGCCACCGGCACGGCGAACCCGATGCAATACTTGCGGTCCTCCTCCTCGCCGGGCCGCAGCGGCCGGTACACCGGGGCGAAGATCTCGTCGGAGAAGGGGGCCAGGGTGGCCAGGAGCTTGGCGCCGCGCACGATCACTCCCTCACTGGTGCGGTCCACCACACCCACCGCCGTATAGGGGTCGGGCAGTTCGGCCAGAGTGAGGGAGCGGTTGACCTGGGGGTGGCCGAAGGCGTGGGTCAGGCACAGGTCCCGCTCTCTGACGTACTCGTGGTAGTTGCGCAGGTTGTCCCCGTGCCGTTTGTCGTTCAGTCCGTAGAGATGGGCCAGTTGGCGGGAGGCGGTCACCTGGATGTTCACATAGTCGGGGGTGCGGCCCAGCATGCCGTGGCAGGACCGGGCGACGATCTCCATGGCGCTCCGGCGGCGCAGGAGGTCATCCTGGGTCTCGGGCACCAGATAGGACAGGGCCACCGGCTCTCCGCTGGTGGGCGACTTGAAGGTCATCTTCTCGTGGTGTTCGGGGGAGTGCTGGAGGTCGTAGATGCCGGCCAGCGTCCTGGCCATCCGGGCCATCTTGGGGTGGGTGGTGACGTCCTCCACCCGTTCCCCCTCCAGCCAGATTTCCCTACCGTCTCTCAGACCCTCCAGGAACTGTTCGCCGGTCCGTACCGCCATATGGAACCTCAAATCAGAATGACAAAGCTGACCGGAGCCGACCTCATCTCATTGTCATCCTGAGGCAACGAAGAGTCTCTTCCTTCCCGATCAGCCCCAGTTCAGCGGCAACGAGATTCTTCGGCTCCCGCCTCAGAATGACAGTATGGTGTGCTGCCGGACCCTTGCCCGCCGATGTCACCCTGAGGCAACGAAGGGTCTCTTTCTTCCTGATCAGCCTCGGTTCAGCGGCAACGAATTTCCTCAGCTCCCGCCTCGGAATGACCGGCGTCACGATGGCGGCCGCCGATTATTTATACGGATTGTCCCAGCGGTCGAGTCCGCAGACCTCTGCCAACGGCTTGCGGGTGACCGAGCCGAACTCCCCCCGGGGATAACCCAGGGGCATGCAGTAGACGATCTCGGCGGTCTCGGGGATGTTGAGCAGCTTGTGCACCCGCTCATCGACCACGGCGTGCAGGGTGGCGATGGTGCCGCCGATGCCGTGGGCCCTGGCGGCCAACAACAGATTCTGGGCCGAGGGGATGATGCCGCCGGCGCCGCCCCTGTTGAGGGCGCAGATCAGGACCATCACCGGAGCGTCGCCGAACTCGTTGGCCAGCCGCATGGCCGACCGCGTGGAATTCTTGCCCGGAGGAATGTCCTCGGGCCCCATGATTCCCTGGTCCTTGCGCTTGGCCCACCAGGCCTCGTGGTAGAGCTCGCCCAGCTTCTTGCGCGTGTCGGCGTCCTTCACCACGATGAAGTGCCACTGCTGGGTATTGCCGCCGTTGGGGGCGCGGATGGCCGCCTCCATGATGTCCCGCATCACCTCGTCGGGGATGGGGTCCGGCTTCAGCCTGCGGATGGCCCGCTGGGTGAACATCGCTTCGCCAAGGGACATGGTCAACCGGTCGGCAGTGGTCATCTCTCGTTCTCCAAACTCATTTTCTTGGTCTCATACAACGTTGGTGGCAACGTTGGTGGCGTCTTCAAGCAGATCAACCCGGCGCAGGTCAACCCGCGGCGCGGCCTTGGGGTATCTCAGCTCGGAGATCGACGATGCGCTCACCACCACCAGCCCGATCTTGGTGCGCACGTCCAGCTTGTCCATCTGGTCTTCTCCCACAGTAGGTTCTAC
>JACZXN010000386.1 GCA_022571575.1 Chloroflexota bacterium
ATCCCTCTGTCACTCCTGGAGGGCGCTCCGGCCCGCCTGGAGGTCCGGGGCGAGGTCTACCTCCCCATCCCGGAGTTCCGGCGCTTGAACGAGGAATTGGCGGCGAAGGGCGAGCAACTATACATGAACCCCCGGAACACCGGTGCCGGCAGCGTGCGGAACCTGAACCCAAAGGTGACCGCCTCCCGGAACATGGAGATATGGGTGTATTCGCTGACCGGAGCTGTAGCTTCCCCCGAGGTCAGCGGCCACTGGGAGGCTCTGGAATGGCTGAAGAGCCTTGGTTTCAGGATTAACCCCCACAATATGATCTGCAACACGATCGAAGAGGTCATCGACTTTTACGATCACTGGGTCGAGGCCCGCCACGACCTACCCTACGAGGCCGACGGAGTTGTTGTGAAGGTCTCCTCTCTGGCCCTTCAGGACGTTTTGGGCATTGTAGGCCGGGAGCCGCGCTGGGCCATCGCCTACAAATTTCCCGCCGAGCAGGCTGAGACTCGATTGCTAAAGATTGAGATAAACGTGGGCCGGACCGGCAGCCTGAACCCGTATGCCGTGTTGGAGCCAGTGGTGGTCAGCGGCGTGACTGTACAGCACGCTTCCCTCCACAACGAAGAAGACATCCACCGCAAAGACATTCGGGTCGGCGATCTGGTGACTATCGAGCGCGCCGGGGATGTCATTCCCCATATCATCGGACCGGTCCGGGACCAGCGTCCCAAGGGCGCCAAGAAATTCAAGATGCCGGTCAAATGCCCCGTATGTCGCACGGCGATCGTGAAACCGGAAGACGAAGCCATGCACCGGTGCCCCAACACCTCATGCCCGGCCCAGTTCTTCGAATTGCTCAAACACTTCGTCAGCAAGGGCGCCACCGATATCGACGGCCTGGGCGAACGGTGGTGCCAGATATTGATCGACCAAGGACTGGTCACCGATCTGGCGGGACTCTACACCCTGCGGAAAGATGATCTGTTGCAGCTTGACCGGATGGGAGACAAATTGGCCACCCGGATCATGAACAACATCGAAGCCAGCAAACAGAAGCCCCTCTCCCGGCTTCTGTTCGCCCTGGGCATAATACATGTGGGTTCCGAGGTCGCCGAGTTATTGACTCAGGCTTACAACAGCATCGACGAGATCGCCGCCGCCACGGAAGAGGAACTGGCTGAGATACCGGGAATCGGCCCCAAGATCGCGGACAGCATCGCTTCCTACTTCCAGGTCGAGGCGAATAAATCGGTGATTGAAAAACTCCGGGCCTCCGGGGTCAACATGAAACAAGAGCCCCGGCAGATCAACGCCGAGGGCCTGCCCTTGGCCGGGACGACGTTCGTTGTGACCGGGACGCTCTCCGGGTTCTCAAGAAGCGAGTCCGAGTCGCGGATCAAGGACCTGGGCGGAAAGATAACCTCGTCGGTCACCCGGAAAACTGATTACCTGGTGGTGGGCGAATCCCCCGGCTCGAAACTGGCCGCCGCCCAGCGCCTGGGAACCGAAATATTGGACGAGGCGGCCTTCGTCGAATTGTTGGCCAACCCTTCAGCGGAGACCGGCAGTTGAACACATCTTTGGACCGGACTCTTTCGGCGGACCGGACACCCTGGGCCGGGCTGTTCCCCATGGACGCCGTCACTCCCATCACCGGAGTTCACCTGGGTATCGAATACCGGGGCGAGGTCGTCCGGGCGGGGCGATGGTCCGCCGATCTCAGCCAAGGCCCAGGGGACGGCTCCCACTTCAAGATCGTCTTACTTCAGGAACGGCCCAGGAGCGGTATTCTCGAGATAGTGGACCAGAAAACCGCCGTGTGTGTCCCGGCCTCGCGTCCCGGCCGGCAGATACACCGGATCATGGGTGAAATCACGGCGGCCAAACAGGCGGCGTACCTCACCAGGAGGGACGTGGACGCCGCGGCCATCAACAGCGCCCTAAGAGAGCGGCAGTACGATCTGGAGAGCCAGTTGGTCTCCGAGGAGTCCGCACGGTTCTCCAAGGGCGTCATCTGTGTCCACGATGGACCGGGGCCTGATCCGTCGGAGATTTACGCCGGCGGTGGCCCGGTCCAATGGATGGAGAGTCTGGCCGGGTGGCTCCTGGCTCGCTCCTATCCCAGTCTCCCCTTAGATACCCATGGCCTCCATGACCCGATCCGCGAAGAGGACGCCGGAGAACTATTCGCGTCCATATTCTGCCAAAAAAGGGCCGGCCCAGAACTTCTGTGCCGCTTGGGCCCGGCGTTGGGACTGTCTTCCCACGATACCGGTGGCTCCTACGACCCGTCCGGATGCCGGGTGTTCCCTCTGATTCGGCAACAGCTCGCTGACGGACCAGTGCCTTTTAACGAGGTGCACCATCACCTCGCCTACGACGTCGGACTGACGGACCAACTTGCCGCTCTCTATCTTTTGTTGTTCGTCCACCACGAGCGCCCGGAGCATCAGATACAGTTGACGGACGACGCGGTGATGTTCTTGGCAGATGGCGGACGGCTGCTGGGCGGGAGGCTAACCCCCGACCTGATACCGCTGCTTGCCTGGGACGGCGAACTGGCGGCCAACGCAGCGCCCATCGGCCCGGCGTCCGCCCCGCGTTTCATGGACGCCAGGCACCACCTG
>JACZXN010000019.1 GCA_022571575.1 Chloroflexota bacterium
CACTCCGGCAGCACGACGATGTCTTCCAGGTACAGGCTGGGACGGCCCGTGAAGGTGGAGTAGTGCTGGCAGAACACGGCGAAGCCAACGGGCTCGGCGTCGTGATAGGCGAAAACCGCTTCCGCGCTGGGCTGGGGCCCGAATAGCGACTCCTGAAGGTCCCGTTCGGTGGCCACCACGTCGTCGGACAGCCCTTCGTACTCGGCCAGTCCCTTGATGAAGCGAAGGACCATGGCAACGTCGTTGGGCGTGGCCGGCTCGATGCGGATTGGGTTCTGGCTGGTCATGCGCCTTAACCGACCCGGTACCGGTCCAGAAGTTCCATGTTCAGCTCAAAGCCGATGCCCGGCCGGTCGGGCACGGTGACGAAACCGTCTTCGTCGGGCTTGAGCAAAGGCTGAAACATCTCGGTCCGCAGCGGGTCCACGGCCACCGGATAGATCTCCAGAAACTCGCCGTGGGGTATGGCCGCCGCCAGCGGCAGTTGCAGTTCCTGGCACCCGTGGGGGGCGATGGACACGCCCCGTTCGGCGGCCAGGTCGGTTATGTCCTTGGCCACGTCGTATCCGGGAACGATGCCCACGTCCACATTCAGGATGGAGGCGCCCTTGTGGTCCAGCAGGGTCTTGAAATGGGCCAGGTGGTAGCCGTTCTCGCCGGTGGCGATCTTGATGCTGGTGGCCTCGGCCAGCCTGCCGTGGCCCTCGTAGTCGTGGATCGGCAGGGGTTCTTCGAACCAGTAGACATCGTATTGGGCCAGTTGCCGGGCGAACTCCAGGGAGGTTTCCAGGTCCAGGGCGCAGTTGGCGTCCACCATCAGGGTTGCGTCGTCGCCGATGGCCTTGCGGGCGGCCTCCACGCGGCGCATGTCGCCGGCCACGCCCATATTGGGGTCGCCGATCTTGATCTTCACCGCCGACGCGTGCATCTCCTCCACGTTGAAGCGCACCTCTTCCTGAAGTTCCTCCAGTCCCTTGCCCTCGGCGTAGTAACCCCCGGCGATGTAGGTGCGGATGCGTTTTTGCGCCCCGCCCAGCATCTGGTGGATGGACCGGCCCAGCGCCTTGCCCTTGATGTCCCAGCAGGCGATGTTGATGGCGGCCAGGACCTGGGTGTTGATGCCGCCGATGCCCAGGATCTTGATCAGTTTCTCGCCCAGGTCGTGGGACAGGGAACGGGTGTCCATGGGGTCCCGGCCCACCACCAGAGGCCGGAAGTAGTCGACATAACCTGGGAACAGGTTCAGGGGCCGCTCGGCGGCGGTGCCGCCGTTCCAGCCGTAGCCCGTGATGCCCTCGTCGGTACGGACCGTCACCTTATGGAGGCGGCCCGGCCCGTAGAAGTGGCCGCCGTTCCAGATGCCCGGCCGCTCCCACTCGAAAACTTCGCTGGTGATATCGGTGATCTTCATGGCTGGATGAATCGGCCTCAAGTTCGGTTCCGACGCCGTCGAGAATCCTCGATGGAATCGGGAATTGCCGGCGGGCTAGGGAATGTCCATCCGGCGCAGACGACGTACGCCCAGCAATAAAAATACCACGGTTACGGCGGCCGCGCCGCCGACGGCCACGGGAAATTCGATGACCCGGTCCTCCAGAGCGGGGAAGCTGGGCTGGTCCAGGCCGCTCATTATCGCCAGAGTGTAGCCGCGAACGCTCAGATAGTCCACGCCGCGGATGAAGGAGCTGATGACCCCCTCCCAGAGCAGGACGTAGACCAGGGCGAAGGGCAACGCCCGGGTGGTCACCAGCCCCGCCCAGGTGAATATGGCAGCGTAGGCCAGCACCCCCGCGCCCAGGGCGGCGGCCACGGCGAGGGCGGGCCTTACTTCGCCGTCGAACCCCAGCAGCGTGGCGGCGACTCCGCCGGCCAACAGGACCGGTCCGCAGATGACCAACGAAGCCAGCACCTTTGGAAGGACGATCCGCCACCGGGCCACCGGCATCAGCGCCAGATTGCCCAGCGTCTTGTCCTCCAATTCATTGCCGAAGGCCGAGGTCGCCAGGGCCATGGTGACGATGGGCAGTATCCCGGCGACCAACATCCCGTCCAGCAGGATGTTGGTGAAATCCCGGTTGAAATGGGCGTCGCCCTTGGCCGCGAAATGGATTATGACGGACAACCCCACCGGTAACGCCGCCAACAGCAGGATCAGGGTGATCCGCCAGCGGCCGGTCAATTGCCTGATGGACAGCCAGAAGATCGTGCTCATCTACCGGTCAACCACGTAGCTGAAGATGCTCTCTAGGGAGTCGTCCAGGGGCTCCACGCGCATCAGCCGTATGCCGTGCTCTTGGGCCAGCCGGGGGATGGACCTCTGCAGCACGGTGACGTTCCGGCTCAGGACGGTCAGTTCGCCGTCGTCGCCGATGCTCACCGAATCGACGTCATCGGTCCCGGCCAGCGCGGACGCCATCCTCCGCGGGGAATCGGTCACCACCCGCACCCGGTAGGCCTGCTCGTCCAGCTTCTCGCGGATGGCCCGGAAGTCGCCGGCCGCGGCCAGTTTGCCGCTGACCATCAGCAGGATCGTGGCGGCCAGGGTCTCGACCTCCTCCAGGATGTGGGAGGAGATGAGGATGGTCCGGCCTTCCTCCGCCAGACGGAGCATCGTGTCGTGGAACTCCAGCCGCTGGCGCGGGTCGGTGCCGTTCAGCGGTTCGTCCAAGACCAACACCTGAGGGTCATGCACCAACGCCGCCGCGAGGCGCATGCGCTGCCGCATCCCCCGGGAGTAGGTGGCAAGTTTGCGGCCTTGGACGTCCTCCAGGCCCACCAGACCGATGGCCCGGTCCACCGGACCGGCCATGGGGCTCAACCCGTGGAGCCTGGCGGTGAACTCGACGAACTCCCGGCCCGTGTAGAACCCGTAGACAGATTCGTGCTCGGACATCACGCCGATATTTCGGTACAGTTCCGGGTTGTCCCGCGCCGGTTGCCCTAGCACCGTCACCTCGCCCTGAGAGCAGGCGGCTTTGCCGGTTATCATGTGGAGAATGGTCGATTTACCGGCCCCGTTGGGACCCAGCAGCCCGGTGATGCCAGGGTGGACCTGAAAGCTGACATCGTTGACCGCCACCACGCTCCCGAACCATTTCGACACGCCGCGTACATCGATGACCGGGTCTTGGGACTCGTTCATACCGTTATCCTCTGGTACCGCCACCACAGAGTGAAGGCAAGTCCCCCGGTCAATATCACGTACAACCCGATGGGCACGATCCGGGGCAGCTCGGCCGTGAGTTGGTTGCGCCGTCCTTCGTTCTCAACATCAAATATCATGTTATTGAGGTTGGTGGGCACCTCGTCTATGTCCAACAGTCCCAACCATTTGGCCGCGTCGCCGGTTATGGGCTCACATTGTCCGTCACGGTCCCTGTCCCGGCCCTCATGACATGCCGTCAGGAATCCGCCGGCCGCAGAGGATATGATGAAAAGTCCGATGACGAAAGCCGCGGCCATTGCCCGGCGGTCGGTGAAAGCCGACACCGCCAGCGGCAGCGTGGTGATGAAGGCCGCCAGCAGGAACCCGGCCCCCAGGATTCGGGGAATATCCAGCCAATTGTCCCGCAGGTACTCCAGTGGGTCGGCCGCCGACAGGACCAGGCCGGCCAACAGAACCAACTGTCCCGAATACACCAGCAACAGGGTGATGGCGAAGAAGGCCAGCCACCGGGCCGCCAAGTAGTCCGTGATGCTCAACGGCCTTACGAGATAGAGGCTGATCACGCCGTTGCGCCGGTCCGGGCACAATAGCTCGGGAGCGATTATGGCGGCGAAGATGTACAGGACGATGGAGACGATCTGGTAATACTCGGCGTGGCCGGGGAGGTCCACCTGTCCCTCCGACAGCGAGGCGATCAGCGCGATTATTATCGCCGGGGCCATGGCGGCCCCGAATAGGAGCATCGGAAGTATCTTGGCGGCGGACCCGCGCCCGAGGCCCAGGGTGGTCCTGAACCCGTCGAAAAACACCGCCTTCCGGGCGCGCATCCGGCCCTCGCGCGGCCCGTCGTAGTGTTGATACCCCAGGTCGAAAAGTTCGCCCGCCGGCTGGGTCATCTCCGTCCGCTCCGGAAGATATCGGTCAACTGGTGCCTCCGGGGGGCCATCCGGCGCAGACGGGAATCCGTCTCCACCAGAGCATCCCGGATGGCGTCGTACTGCTCCTCGTTGACCATTTCAATGGCCAGGGAAACTCCATCGACCACGGCGGTCACCCCCCGGTTGGCCAGGGCGGTGATCAACTCCTCCCGGTTGCCGTCCACATCGATCAGCAACGTTTCCGTTTCACGGGTGAATTGGGCCACGGCCCCCTGCTCGGTGACCCGGCCCGCTTCCAACACGATGATCCGGTCGCAGGTGCTCTCAACGTCGCCCATGAGGTGGGAAGAAAGGATGATGCTGATGCCAAACTCGTGGCCGGTGCGCCGGATGAGCCGCAGCATCTCTTCGCGTCCGCCGGGGTCCAGGCCGGCGGTGGGCTCATCCAGCAGCACCAGCACCGGGTCGTGGGCCAGGGATTGGGCCAGCTTCACCCGCTGCTTCATGCCCGTGGAGTACTGGCCGATGGGCCGGTAACGCTCCTCTTCAAGACCGACGTGCCGCAGGATGTCCGCCGCACGCGTCCTGGCCTGAGCGGGCGGGATGCCGCTCACCTGGACCATGTGGGTGAGGAATTCGGAGGCGGTGGTGGCGGTGGGCAGGCAGTCGTGCTCGGGCATGTAGCCCAGGCGGGCCCGGACTTCCAACGATTCATAGGGTTTCTCGCCCAGCACCTCGGCGGACCCGGAGGTGGGTTTGAGCAGACCCAAGAACAGCTTGATGGCCGTGCTTTTGCCCGCGCCGTTGGGCCCCAGCAGGCCGGTGATCCCATCCTGCACCTGGAAGTCCACGGACTCCAGCGCAACGGTCTGTCCGTAATGCTTGGTCAGCGATCTTGCTTCCAGCAGTGTGGCCACGCCGGTATTATACCCGGAGGCACCGCCGGCTTTCGAAGTGCTTAGACCGGGGTGTTGACTAGGTCTTCCGGGCAGACCATAGTGCTTGGGCGAACAGCAGTGCTTGGGCGAATACTTCAGATGACATCAGGGAGGCGGCGCCATGGTGACGCTCGTGACCGGCGGGACCGGATTCGTGGGGGCGAACATAGTCAGAGACCTGGCCCGTAACGGACACCGGGTGGTCAGCTTCGACATCAACGGGCCGGACCAACTGCTGGAGAGATTCTTGGACGGGTACCTCGCTCAGGTGACATTCGTCCAGGGGGATATCGTCGACCGGGCGTCGGTGGAACGCCTGGGCGCCGAATACTCCATAGATAAGATCGTCCATGCGGCAGTCTACACCGTGAACCGGGAGGAGTTGGAGACCGAACGCAGCCGGGACGTCATCGCCATCAACGTTGAGGGCACGGCCAATATGTTGGAGTTGGCGCGCACCCAGCGGGTGGCCCGGTTCGTCTACGTCAGTTCCGGCGCGGCCTACGGTTCGGCCTTGCCCGGCGACCAGACCCTGAATGAGGAGACCCCTCCGGCCCCCCAGAACCTGTACGGCATCACCAAATTCGCCAGCGAGATGATCACCCGGCGCTACGGGGTATTGCACGGCATCTCCACCGTCAGCGTGCGCCTGAGCACACCCTACGGCCCCATGGAACGGGTCACCGGCCACCGGGCCGTCATGTCGGTGTTCTGCGACTGGACCGGACGGGCGGTGCGGGGAGAGAGCATCACCGCCGAGAACATGGACCAGGGCCGGGACTATACCTACGTCGCGGACATCGCCGACGGCATCCGCACGGTGTTGGACGCGCCGTCGCTGCCCCACGGCCTCTACAACATCACCAGCGGAATATGGGTGACCTTTCAGGAGATATTGGACCAGATCGCCGAGTTGTCTCCAGCCACCCAAGTCGTGACTCCCCCCGCCTCCCAGGCGAAGCCGGAAGGCGAAAGCTACTCCCGCGGTCCTCTCTCCGGACGCCGGCTATTCGACGACCTGGGATGGACCCCCAAGTATGACTTGAAGGCCGGGCTGGCCGATTACATCCAATGGCGAAAGGACGCCAATTTCCTGGATTGACCCGGCCCTGAGCGCAGGTGGTTTTTGACAAATATCCGGCGCCGGAATAGGATTGGCGCCTCAGGCGCGGCGCCCACGATTTGCCATTTCCCCTCGCCCGGTCCCCACGATTCAGTATTTCTCTTCGATGGAGGCACATCATCATGGAAGCCACGGGCATCTCTCACATAGCAGTTTGTGTCCGGGACATGGACAAGGCGCTGGCCTTCTACCGCGATATCCTGGGGATGAAGGTGAGCAAGGACGAGATACAAGACACCAGCACCGGCGGGCTGACCCACACCTACAAGCACCACCGCAACACCCGCCGCACGGTCCACCTCGGCTGGGGCGAGGGCAAAGAGCCCTTCTTGGTGATGACCAGCCACCCCGGCGACCAGTCGGACGGCGAGGCCATCAAATTGGACCAGGTGGGAGTCAGCCACCTTTCATTCACGGTCAAGGACGTGCGCGGACTGGCCGATGAACTGGTGTCCAAAGGCGTCGAGATCGCCGGGGGCATCGAAGCCTTCGCCGACGCGGAGGGAAATGTCCGGACCTTCTTCGCCTTCGACCCCGACGGCATACTGGTCCAATTCGACGGTGGTATCGAATCTTAGGCTGGACTTTCCCAACGCTGAGGTTTGCCACAAAAGAGATAATCAGGGCCCGTGGCGTTGCTCCAGGTACGTCTCCCACTGTCACCCAGAGCTTAGCGGGGGTCTCTTTGTTCCTGGTCAATGTCACTTCAGTTGGAACGGGATTCTTCGGCTGACGCCTCGGAATGACGGTTTTGAGCCAAGCCAGAATAATGGCGCAACGCGCAACGACAACCGGGCCCGGCCGTAACGGGCCGGGCCCCGATTCCGCCGGAGGTCAGTGTCATGTCCAGTGTGTCCGCAGACGGCAGAAAGATCGAGTTCGGCATCTTCGATTGGATCGAAAGCGATGGGAATTCGCCGGCCCAGGTCTTCGATGACCGGCTGAAACTGCTGGAGTACGCCGACAAGCACGACTTTTTCTGCTACCACACGGCCGAGCATCACACCACGCCCCTGAGCGTGGCTCCCTCCCCCGGTATCTTTCTTTCCGCCGCCGCCCAGCGCACCTCCCGGATCCGCCTGGGTCCCCTGGTCTTCCTGCTGCCCCTCTACAATCCCCTGCGCCTGATTCAGGAGGTCTGCATGCTGGACCACCTGAGCCACGGCCGGCTGGAACTGGGGGTTGGCCGGGGCATCGTTCCCTACGAGGTGGCGCGGTTCGGAGTTGACCCCGAGGACGGACCGGCCATGTTTCAAGAGGCCCTCAACGTGCTGCTGAAGGGGCTGACCAATGAGACCCTGAATCACGAAGGAAAGTTCTACAACTATAAGGATATCCGTCTGTGGATCAGGCCCTACCAACAGCCTCATCCGCCCATCTGGTACGCCAGCGGCAATATCGAGACGGTGCCGTGGATGGCCCGTAACGGCATCCACACCAGCCACATCTTCGACACCAACGCCGCCACCAAGGAGCACTTCGATCTCTACCGGGAGATCTGGGAGAAACACAAGGGAGACCCGGACCGGATCAACAGCGCCGTCGCCGAGCCCAAGAACGGTCAGACCCGCCACATCTATATCGCGCCCACCGACGCCGAGGCGGTGAGCGAGGCCCGGGACGCCTGGACGGCCTGGTTCAACAACATCAACTATCTCTGGACCATCGGCGATTCGGACAACCTGGAACGGATGCGGGACTTCGATTCCCTCCACTCAGAGGAGAAGATCATCGCCGGGTCGCCCCAGACGGTGCAAGAGCAGGTCTGGCGGGCCATCAACGAGTCGGGCATCAACTATTTCATCAGCGTCTTCGCCTGGGGCAACATCCCCCACGAGAAGGCCATGCGCTCCATGAAGTATTTCGTGGATGAGGTCATGCCCGGACCCCCATGAACCGTGAAACTCAAAAGGGCTCCCGCCCATAGGACGGGAGCCCTGTCGAAAAGAGGGGAGCCAGGATAGACCGCCTGGCTCCCCTCTTTGTTGTTTTAGCCGGCGGCCATGGCCTCGGCCTGTGTTTCCGGCAATGCACCGGTTGGCGTCGCCCAAGAGACTCATTGACTCCTCTGATGCAATCGCATCAGGCCAATGATTCATCCGCATCTGTCGGTTGCTCCCGCCGATAAGTACAGTTGTAAATCACGGGCGGAGAGGCCCAAAGGCGGTCTCCCTAAACAACATAGAAAAGGAAAGTGATGCCAGATAACGGCGTGATGGCCCATCACCGAATGAAGTTCGGCGTCTTCATGGCGCCCTTTCACCGGATCGGGGAGAACCCGACGTTGGCCCTGGACCGGGACCTGGAATTGATCCAATGGCTCGACCTGCTGGGCTTCGACGAGGCCTACATCGGCGAGCATCACAGCGCCGGTTGGGAGACCATCGCCTCGCCGGAGATCTTCATCGCCACCGCCGCGGAGCGCACCCGGCACATCAAACTGGGCACCGGGGTGATCAGCCTTCCCTATCACCATCCCTACATGGTGGCCAACCGCATGGTGCTGCTGGACCACCTCACCAAGGGACGGGTGATCCTGGGAGTGGGACCCGGCGCGCTCACCTCCGACGCCGTCATGCTGGGCATAGACCCGGAGCGGCAGCGGGAGATGATGGTCGAGTCCCTGGACGTGATCATCCGGCTCTTCACCGAGACCGAGCCCATATCACACAAGAGCGACTGGTTCACGCTGAACGAAGCGGTGCTCCAGTTGCGGCCCTACCAGCGGCCCTACATCCCCATCGCGGTGGCCTCGGCCCAGTCGCCGGCCGGGCCCAGACTGGCCGGCAGGCATGGCCTTTCCATCCTTTCGCTGAGCGTGCCCCGCGACACGGTGCGGCGCACCAGTCTCGCCGAGTTGTGGTCCATCGCCGAGGAGACGGCGGAAGAACACGGCAAGACCGTCCGCCGGGAGGACTGGCAGTTGGTCATACCCTGCCACCTGGCCGAGACCCGCGAACAGGCCATCGAGGATGTGAGGCTGGGCGGCGGCCGTCTGATCAAGGAATACTTCGGTGAGATCCTGGGCAACGACGTGCCCGACGTTCCACCCAATGATGTCGTTGATTTCATGGTGGAGAACCACCAGTGGATCGTGGGGACGCCCGACGACGCCATCGCGGCCATCGACCGCTTGCAGGAGCTGAGCGGCGGTTTCGGGGGCCTGATGGTCCTGGTGGCCGATTGGGCGACCCGGGAAAAGATACTGCACAGCTACGAATTGATGGCTCGCTACGTGTTCCCCCATTTCCAGGGGACGCTGGTTGGGATCGAGAGCACCGCCCGCTGGGCCAGCGAACGCAAGGAAGTGATGCAGGGGGGCCGCCTCGCCGGCCTGAGACGGGCCGATGAACTCTACTACGACGGCAAGAACCGGAACTGAGCCCCGCACACGGCCCCCCGCACGGCGATCAAAAGCGCAAGGAGCATTATCATGATGGACCTGGATATCCACTGCCCGGTGCACGACAAAGACGAAACCCTGCATCTCAAGGACGCCTATTGGTACTTCCGCGGCGAGGTCGAGTGCGGCAACCCGGAGGGTGAGGGTAGCCCCATGGGGCCGCAGATGGTGAAGATAGAGATCGAAAAGGGGACCATCGCATCGGTGGCGCCGGTCGAGCGGGCCACCGCTTAACGCCCCAACCCTTCGGAAACCGAAGTTAGAACCACTCAGGCCCTGGGTGTTTTTTGTTTGGGAAGCGGGCCCGCTGGATTGGACAGGCTCCCGATGGGGCAGTACCATTCTTCCGGCCCGGATCAGATGCGTGGCGCCGGGCAATCCCCCAAAGGCGGTCTGCATATTTCCATGGCCCAAACCCGGTCCACCGAAAGCCGGTCCGATTGAACCTAGTCTCAAGTTTGGGACGGGCGGCTGCCCCGGTCTCCATACTGCGCCAGCGAAACTTTGGCCTGGTCTGGTCCGCCATAACCCTGGCCGGGATGGCTTCCCAGATGGAAACGGTGGTGGTGGTGTGGTACGTGCTGAACCTCACCGATTCCCCCTTACTGGTTGGGCTCACCGCGTCGGCCCGGATGGGGTTCAATTTCCTGGCCCTGTTTGCCGGAGCCACCGCCGACATCGTGCCCCGCCGGATCCTGCTGGTGATCGTCGAGGCCCTGCTGGCGTCCCTGGCCGTCCTGATGCTGATCCTGATCGTCACCGGCCTGATCGAGGTCTGGCACATCTTTATCATCACGCTGGCATCGGGCCTGGCGCGCATATTCCAGATGCCCACGGCCCAGTCCCTGGCGGTGGATAGCGTCTCCCAGGAGCGCATCCCCAACGCGGTCGCCCTGATCAATGCGGGCATGAACATCGCGTTGGTGATCGGCCCCCTGATTGGAGGGGTCCTGTTCGATCTGTTCGGCCCCGAGGGCGCCTACGTGGTGGTGGCTGCTTTGTACTCCCTCAGCGGTTTGGCGGCCCTGCTGATCGGCGCAACTCCGGTGCGTGTTGCTCAGGCAAGGGAGTCGGTGGTCTCCACGGTTATTCAGGGCTTGAGATACGTTAAGGGTCAGCAACTGCTCTGGTCGGCCCTGGTCGTGGCGGTCATCATCAACATCACCGGGTTCTCATTCCATACCACGCTGATGCCGATCTTCGCCCGGGACGTGTTGGACCGGGACTCGGTGGGACTGGGCCTGCTCATCTCATTCTTCGGCATCGGGGCTCTGGTGGGTTCGATGATCTGGGCGTCGATACCGAATCTGCGGCACACTGGGCTGTTGTGCATCCTGGCGGTGATCGGCTGGCATGGGACCATGATCGTGTTCGCCACCTCGACCAACTTCTATCTTTCCCTGGGCATCCTGATGGTCACGGGGATGATGTTTTCATCCACCCTGGTGCTGATACTCACGGTGTTGATGAAGACCGCCCAGCCCGAGTTCCGCGGCCGGATCATGGGCCTCAGGACCCTGGCGATCTACGCCCATGCCTTTGGCAGCGTGGCCGCCGGGGCGGTGGCCGGGGTGGCCGGAGCGCCGGCGACGGCCGTCGTCATCGGGGTTGTTGGGATAACCATGGTGATCATCCTGGCCTTTTTCGCGCCCAAACTCCGCCGGTTTTAGGTCCGGACACATGGCTGTCGACACTAGACAATGGCCCAGTGAGGCACCAACTCCGTTGCGCGCCTGACCTTTGCGGCGGTCTGGCGGGCGTTGGGCTGGAAGGTCTCCAATAGGTCCCAGAATTTCTTCGAATGGTCCAGCCGGCGGCCGTGGCATAGCTCATGCACCAGCACGTATTTGGCCATCGGCTCCGGAAGAAAGAGCAGGTTCCGGTTCAGGTTTATGGACTTCTCGGCCGAGCAGCTGCCCCACTTGGTCCTCTGCCGCCGGACGCCCGCCCGCCTGAAGGGCAGCGACAGTTCCGCGCTCAACCGGTTCAGCCACGGGACCAGCACGTCCTTCGCCCGCCGTTGGAGCCACCGGTTCAGCGCCGCCGCCACGATGGCCGGGTCGTCCACCGGGCCGGTCAGCGACAGCACGAACCCCTCTCGTTCCCGTAGGCTCATGCGCTCACCCGGAGCAACGGAATATTCGGTCTGCCAGATCTCGTCCAGCAAGGACAGACAGATGGAGGCGGGCCTCTGCAACTCCTCAACCGGGTGGGTCTGCTCCAGGTTCTTTGTGATCCAGCGGGACTTGGCCTGGAGTATCTGCGGAATCGCCGACCGGTCGAACCCGATGGGCACCACCACCTCCAGTCCCGACCGGGGGGACACCTTGATGGTCACCCGTCTGGCCCGTTTGCTCTCCCGGACGTTGTGGGCGGGGATGGTCCATCCCTGGGTCATCTGCCGTCACTCCTGTTGCATCGACTATCCCGGCCGACAGAAAAGTGGCCAATCACCAGGTGATTGGCCACTTTTCGCTGATTCGATCTGCGCCGGCTCCTAAAAACTATTTCCTAGAGACTGTTTCAAAATCCGGAAATAGAACTTGAACGGTCCTCCAACAAGCTCAGGGCGAACGGAAATCAGGTGTTCGCCCGCTCATGGTGAGCCCTTCGGTACGCTCAGGACAGGATTGTCGAACCGTATTTCAATACGATTCCTAGTAGTGGCGCAGCTCAACCACGTTGTCGTCCGGGTCGTAGATATAG
>JACZXN010000387.1 GCA_022571575.1 Chloroflexota bacterium
AACCAACCCCCTAGCAGTCTTCTAGACTACTGCGTGGCGGCAGGCGAGGGGCTGCGGGTAGGACCAACAGCCCTTCGTTTTCAAGCATGTTTCTCCTGCAACCACATATCCCCTCGCCCGTCGCAACGGGAGAGGGTTAGGGTGAGGGCGTTCCCTGCTGGATGGGAGATGGTTTGAATAGAAGCAATCCACCCTCATCCTAACCTTCTCCCTGAAGGGAGAAGGAACTATTCCCGCGGGAGAGGGAACGAGTACTGCCGGAGAGAGGGTTAGCCCCTCGGGGTCAGTTCTTTACTTGCCCTGCTTGATCCAGTCGGCTACTCGTTCGCCGATCATCATGGTGGTTACGTTGGTGTTGGCGCGGATGCAGTCGGGCATGATCGACGCGTCCACCACCCGCAGGTTCTCCATGCCGTGGACCTTGCCGTACTGATCGACCACGGCCATGGGGTCGGAGGACGGGCCCATCTTGCAGGTGCAGGATATGTGCTGGGAGGTGGTTACCTCCCGGCGCAAGAACTCGTCCAAGGCCTCGTCGGTGGCAAGTTCGGCGTCGGTGGGCTCGATGCGCTCTTGAATGATGTCCTTGAAGGCCGGGTCCTCACCCAGGGCCACGCAGATGCGGACCGTCTCCCGCAGCCGCGCCCGGTCGAACTCCTCCTCCAGGTAATGGTAGTCCAATATCGGTTGCACAGATGGGTCGGCCGATTGCAGCCGCAGTTCTCCGGCCCCCGCGGCCAGTTGGATACCGGTGGACATGCGTATACCCAGGGGGACCATCCGGTCGCCGCCACGGTTGATCCGCTCAGTGGCGAAGGACTGCATGGAGACCTTCATGTCGTTGCGGAGGTTGGACCCGCCCGCGGTGTAGCGCAGGGTCGCCTGCATCCGGGGCGCGTTGCCGTCCAACTTAACTTCGGGCTTGGTGCGCCAGGTCACGAACACCAGTGGATGGTCGCGCAGGTTCTGGCCGACGCCAGGCGCGTCGTGGACGACCGGTATGCCGAACTCTTCGAGCTGGGCCGCCGGGCCGACGCCCGAAAGCATCAGGATATGGGGCGATCCGATGGCCCCGGAACTCAAGATTATCTCGGACCCTTCAACGGTGAAGGTCTCGCCGCCGCTCTCAACCTCGACGCCGACCGCCCGCTTGCCCTCGAACAAGATGCGCTGAACATGGCAATTGGCCCGGATGGTCACGTTGAGACGGTGTCTGATCTGGTCCAGATAACCCAAAGCCGTGCTCATGCGGATGCCGTTGGGGTTATTCAGCGGCGTGGGGCCCACGCCCGTGGAATCAGGGTTGTTGTGGTCCGGAGAATCGGGATAGCCGGCGGCCCGGCAGGCCAGATAGAAGGCCTCGGTGGCCGGATGCCAGGTGTCCCGGGCGAAGCGGTGCATCACGATGGGCCCTTCCGTGCCGTGGAAGTCGTCGGAAAAGTCCGTGTCGGTCTCGATCATCCGGAAATAGGGCAGGCAGTCCTGAAACCGCCATTCAGTGTTGCCCATCTCAGCCCAGGAGTCGTAGTCCTCGGGCACGCCCCGAAGGAAGACTTGTCCATTGATGGCGCTGGAGCCGCCGGTCACCTTGCCCCGGGGAACCAGCATCTCCGGGGACTTTTCCGTGGCCTTGCCCACGAATTGCCAGTTGTGGTCGCTGACCATGATGTCGATCTCGGTGGCGTAGCCGAACTTCACCTCCTCCGGCAGGTGCTCGAAATCCGGGTAGTCCGGCCCCGCCTCGATGAGCAGGACGTTGTTGTTCGGGTCCTCGGACAGCCTGGTCGCCACGATGGAACCGGCTGAGCCGGCGCCCAGAACTATGTAATCGTATTTCATGTCCTCTCCGGTAAAGGTTCAGTCCTTCCGCAGGACATTTGTCGCCTACGGAAGGACTGAGATTTTCGATCGGGCCGGAAGCATCCGGCGGAGTTTTAAATCAGGACCTCTGGAGTTTGGATGCCATCCAGGTCCGCCTCGGTGGCCGGGTCCTGGAGCGTGAGCCCCAGATCAGTCTGCATGTAATGGTAGACCTGCTTCAGGTGGTGGGTGCTGTGGCTAAGGATGATGTTGAGCAACTCCAACACCGTGACCTCGCCGCCGTAGTGGGCGGGCACCTCCCGGTCGAAGGCCTCGCTGTTGCCGCTGTTGAGGAACACCACGATGTCCCGGCGCACCTTTTCGCCATACTCGGCCATCTCAGCGGCGGTATAGACATCTTTCAACCGCTCGTCGGAGGCCCGCATGTCCTCTTGGCTCATGCTGCCCACCTCATGGCTCAGGTAGGCCACCTCGGGGAACGACATGATGTGGAGAATGGTGCGCCGCACGGTCCAGGGCCGCCACGGCACCTCGGCGTCCAATTGCTCCTGGGTGAATTGGGCGGTGGTGCGTACCGCCGCGCCCAGTATCTTGCCGTACTTCCCGGCCAGCCAGTCGGTCTTTCCCGAAAGATCGATCTGGACATCGAGTTTGAGAGCGGGGATCAGCTTCTTGGGGAAGTACCCGATGATCACCTCATCGTCATCGATGATGGTCACGGGCAAAGATTTTATCCCCCGGCTGCGCAGGTCTTCCAATGCCTGTTTGTCTTCAAGTACGTTGTGGTGCTCA
>JACZXN010000388.1 GCA_022571575.1 Chloroflexota bacterium
TCTCCACCTCGAAGGGACCGATGCGGTATCCAGCGGAGATGATCACGTCGTCGGTGCGGCCCACGAACCAGTAGTAGCCGTCCTCGTCTTTGTAGGCCTTGTCGCCGGTCAGGTACCAGTCGCCCAGGAACGACCGGTCCATGGCCTCTTGGTCCTTCCAGTATTCCTGGAACAGCCCCACGGGGCGTTCGGGCTTGATCTTCACCGCGATCTGACCCTCCTCACCGACGGGCACCTCGTTGCCCTCTTCGTCCACCACTCCGATGGTGAAGCCTGGCGCGGGCAGGCCCATGGACCCTGGGCGGACCACGTTGCAGCGAAAGTTGGCCACCAATATAACCGTCTCGGTCTGGCCGTAGCCGTCGTATATCACCAGGCCGGTGCCGTCCTCCCACTGCTTCATGACCTCCGGGTTCAGGGGCTCTCCGGCCCCGGTGCAGTGGCGCAGGTTGTCCATCTTGTACTTGGTCAGGTCCTCCAGCACCATCATGCGGTAGGCGGTGGGCGGGGCGCAGAACGAGGTCACGCCCTGCTTCACCAGCAGGCTCAGCGTCAACTTAGGATCGAAGCGGCCCCGGGCGTCGTGCTGCATCACCGCCGCGCCCAGGGTCCACTGGCCGAACAGCTTACCGTAGGCGGCCTTGGCCCAGCCGGTGTCGGACAGGGTCCACATCAGGTCGGTGTCTTTCAGGTCGTGCCAGTATTTGGCGGAGATCACGTGGCCGATGGCGCAGGATGCCTGAGTGTGGAGCACCATCTTGGGATAGCCCACCGTGCCGGAGGTGAAATAGATCAGCAGCGGGTCGTCACTGCGGGTGCGCTCAGGATTCTCCAAGACTGGCGACGCCCCGGCCATCTCCTGTTCGTAGGACACCCAGCCGCGTTTCTCTCCGTGCACGATCACCATGTGCTTCAGGGTCTGGCAGCCGCCGGCCGCTTCCTCCACCTTGGCGGCGTTCTCGTCATCGGTGATGGCCATGACGGCCTCGGCGGCGTTTATGCGGTACTCGATGTCCTTGGGCGTGAGCAGGGTGGTGCCGGGCATGGGCAGGGCGCCCAGCTTCATCAGGCCCAGCATGGCCACGTACCATTCGGGGATCCGGGGCAGCATGATGAACACCCGGTCTCCCTTCTGGATGCCCCGGCCGCGAAGGGCGTTGGCGAACCGGTTGGACAGGACTTTCAGGTCCCAGAAGGTATGGTTCTGGACATTCTCTCCGCTGGAGTCCACCGAAACCAGGGCCAGCTTGGTGCGGTCATCGGCCCACTTGTCCACCACGTCTAACCCGAAGTTGAAATACTCGGGCACTTCCAACCGGTCGTTTCGGTAGGCAGATTCGTAATCGGTCATGTTGGGAGCAACGTCTCTCATTCAAAGCCTTCCCGTTTAAAACTTTTCCGGTCGTGATGCAGTGTTGGGCTATTCTACACGCTGCGCTGGGCCTGGGAAAGTTTGCCAAATGATTGCCAAACCGGTGGCCATGGGTATAATTCCGTAAAACTATGGTCGGCGTGAGGAGAAGAGACATGGCCGGAACGTTGGATGGCAAGACAGCCCTGGTCACCGGCGGAGGGTCCGGCATCGGCCGGGCGGCGTCATTGGCCTACGCCAGGGAGGGGGCGCGGGTGGCCGTGGTTGACGTGAACGTCGAGGGCGGCGAGGAGACGGTGCAGCGGATCAAAGAGGCCGGCGGCGAGGCCATCTTGATCCACGCGGATGTATCCCAGCCCGCAGACACCCAGGCCATGGTGGCCCAGACGGTTGCCGCCTTCGGCAGTTTGGACTGCGCCTTCAATAACGCCGGCATCTCCGGAGGCAGTGAACGCCGGCTCACCGGCGACTACCTGGAAGAGGACTGGGATCGGGTGATCAACATCAACCTGAAGGGTGTTTGGCTGTGCATGAAGGCCGAGATTCCCCAGATGTTGAAACAGGGCGGAGGGGCCATCGTCAACACCGCATCCATCATGGGCTTGATCTCCACGTCAGGCTCGGTTGCCTACACGGCTGCCAAACACGGTGTGGTCGGACTCACCAAAGCGGCGGCCTTGGAGTACGCCTCCCAGGGAATCCGGGTCAACGCCGTTTGCCCCGGATACATCCACACGCCGATGGTGCAGCCTCGATTGGACTCGGTGGACGGCTACGAAGATCAGCTCAAGGCCCGGCATCCCCTGGGACGGCTGGGAGAACCGTCAGAGATCGCCGAGGCTGTTTTGTGGCTGTCCTCGGACGCAGCGTCATTCGTCACCGGACATAACATGCCCGTTGACGGCGGCTATACCGCCCAATAATGAGGTGATTCAGGATGCCCATCGACCAACAGACCCGCCGGCGCATGTCCCGGACCGGGCTGACCGCGCTGGACCGGGACCAGGCCTGCCCGGGTTTCGTGGCCTACTCCCCCATGGGAGTTTCCGGCGACGTGTACCTGATCAACTTGGACGGCGAAGAGGTACATCATTGGAGTCTGCCCCATCCGCCGGGCCTCTACGGTTACCTCCTACCCAACGGGAACCTGTTTTACGGCGGGAAGACACGCGACGACACCTGGGACCGGTTTCCATCTTGGAAGCGGTTCAAAGGCGGCGTGATG
>JACZXN010000389.1 GCA_022571575.1 Chloroflexota bacterium
GGCTACGCTCCGAGGCGAAAGCCGGAGTGTCTCCGGCACCGGCTTGCGAGGTTGGAAAGAATCCAGCCTGCCAACCGCCGGATGATCAGAACAAGACCGATATGGAAGCAGTTGAATGTCACACATCGAGTTACGCTGCCCCAGGTGCGGCCGGACCCGTCCCGCGGATATGTCGGCGGAGGCCTGCCGCGACTGCGGGTCACCGCTGGATGTTGCGTACATCACTGGCGGCGGCGCCCACCGTGGGGCGGACGGTTACGAGATTCCCTCTCCGGTGCACGATCGAAACTCGCGGGTGTCGCTGGAAGAGGGAAACACGCCCTGCGTGAAGCTGCCGGCGCTTGGTGGACACCTGCCGCTCCATCAGTTGTACGCAAAACTAGAATTCCTGAACCCCACGGGGTCCTTCAAGGACCGGGGCACGGCGACGATGCTCTCAGTCGCCAGGGAGCATGGGGTGGCGGAATTGGTTGAAGACTCGTCGGGCAACGCCGGGGCATCCGTGTCGGCATATGCGGCCCGCGCCGGCATCAAGTCCCATATCTTCGTCCCCGCCGACGCCCCCGAGGCAAAGCTCCGGCAGATCAGGGCCTACGGTACCGAGGTCCACCCCATCGATGGCTCCAGAGAGGCCGTCACCGCAGCGGCCATGGCCTACTCCCGGCAGCACGGTCTGGTGTACGCGTCTCATATGATGAGTCCATACTTCGCCGAGGGCACCAAGGCCTTCGCCTACGAGGTTGTGGCACAATTTGACGGAACACTGCCCGGCCATATCGTGTTCCCCGTTGGCAACGGCTCCCTTTTGATCGGGGCGTTCAAGGGGTTCAGCGAGCTACGGGCTTCAGGACACATCGAGAAAATACCCCGGCTCCACTGCGTCCAATCCCGAATCGTCATGCCTTTGGTCGCCGCCTTCAACGGCGAAGACTGGAGCCCTGATGCCGCCGCTAAGACGGTGGCCGGGGGCATCTCCATAGCCGCGCCATCCCGGCTTTGGCAGATCTTGGATATCCTACGGCTGTCCGCTGGTTCGGCTGTGGCGGTCGAGGAATCGAGCATCTTGCGGATGCAAAGGGACCTGGCGGAGCAGGAAGGCATCTTCGCCGAACCGACATCGGCGGCGGCATTCGCCGGACTGGAAGTCCTGGCCAACCAAGGTGTATTTCAAGAAGGCGATACGGTGCTTGTTCCAGTCACCGGATTCGGCCTCAAAGATGAGCCGCCCCGGTGGGACACTCCATGAAGCGGGAATGGTTGAATCAAGAGGAGAAACAGCATGAAGTTGCAGATCATGTCCCCCGCCGCGGACCGAGTTGATTTCAAGGTTCCTCCTGCCCCCCGCCTGGCCGGCCTCGAGGGTAAGACCATCGGTCTATACAACAACATGACGGGTGGCGCCGATATCGCCGTGGACCGGGTGGCCGACCGCATCAGCCAACGGTTCCCCAACGTGAAGTTCGAGAGATACGGGGGCGACCTCCGGCCCGGCCGGCCTGCCCTCAGCCGTGGGAATCATATCGACGAAGCGGAGGCGGCCCGGATCGCCACGGAGGTGGACGCCATGATCGCGGCAACCGCCCATTGAGGAGGTTGCACGTCGTGGCTTGCCCACGACATGGTGGCCCTTGAGAAGGCCGGCATTCCAGCCGTGGGCATCGCCGCCAGAAGCTTTGCCAGGGCGTGGCAGTCCTGCGTGGATGGCTGGGGCCAGCCCAATACCGCATTCGTCACCATTCCCCACGCGACCACGGGCCAGCAGGCCGGCTTCATACACAAGATGGTGGATGAGCAGATCGATGACATCATCCGGGGCCTCACCGTGCTGCCCACATTCACCGGAACAACCAGAGGCGGGACGGCCACGAGGGCCAGGGGAGGTGGCCAGACCACTGAGACATTCACCGTGGAGATGGATGAGACGCCAGAGGGGATGGACGCGGTGAACCGCTTTTTGGCCGAACGGGACTGGAGCGACGGCATCCCCGTCATCCCTCCCACTCCGGCCGCCGTGGAGCGGATGCTGCAGGGGACCAAAAGAGCCCCCCAGGACGTGCTCATGGTGATGGAGCCCGGCTTCGGGCTGGCGACGGTCGAAAAGATCGCCATCAACGCCGTCATGGCCGGCTGCCGCCCGGAGCAGTTCCCCGTCCTCCTTGCCGCCATCGACTGCCTGGCCCAACCGGAGATGAACCACCGGGACATGCAGGTCTCCGGCCACACGGAAGCGCCCATCATCCTGGTCAACGGCCCCATCGCCGGGAAGGCGGGCATCAACTTCGGGACCACGGCCATGGGCCCGGGCGTCGTCAATAGCGCGAACACGGCCATCGGCCGGGCGCTGCGCCTGTGCCTGATCAATATCGGCTATTGCAATGCCGGCGCCGGAGACCCCAATTTCATCGGTCTGCCCACCAAGTTCGGGATGTGCATCGCCGAGAACGAGGAGGTCAGCCCCTGGCAGCCCTACCACATGGACCGGGGGTTCAAGCGGGACGAAAGCGCGGTTACCGTGGTGACCGTGACCGGTCCGACGACAATCATCGACGCCGGCTCCAAGACCCACGAGGACACATTGAACAACATCGCCTCG
>JACZXN010000390.1 GCA_022571575.1 Chloroflexota bacterium
CAGCCATTCTCCGAAGCGCCCGTCTTTGATGTAATCGGGGTACCAGTTGATGGTGTCGTTGCCGCTGACCAATTGGTCTTTCAGTGCCGAGGTGCGGATGTACCAGGAGTTCTTGGCGTAGTAGAGCAGCGGCGTGTCGCAGCGCCAGCAGAAGGGGTAAGTGTGGCGGTAGATGTCCCGGTGGAAGAGCAGGCCGCGGCCCTTGAGCTCCTCCATTATCTCCTCGTCGGCGTCCTTCACGAACTTGCCGGCGAAGGGGTACGTTCCGGTGATGATTCCCTGGAGGTCAACGGGCTGAACGAAGGAAAGCTCGTTCTCGCGGCCCACTCCCAGGTCTTCGTCGCCAAAAGCGGGGGCAATGTGGACGATGCCGGTGCCGTCGTCCAGGGAGACGAACTCGGCGGCGATGACCCTGGGCGCGAACTCACCGCCGTCTTCAAGCTCGAAGACCATTCCGCCGCCGGGGCCGGGCCGCCGCACGAACCGGCGCACCGTGACGCCAAACTCGTTTGGATCATAGAGGGGTGTGTAGCGCAGGCCCACCAAGTCCGAGCCTTTCAGGGTAGCGACAACCGTGTGTTCCTGTTTGATGTTGGTGGAAAGCAGCGCCTGGGCCAGCACCAAACGGTGGCGGCCGCCTTCGTCTTCCAGCTCCACGACGCTGTAGTCGGCGTTTTCGTCCACCGCCAGACCCGTGTTGCCGGGCAGGGTCCATGGCGTGGTGGTCCAAGCCAGAAAGAACACCTCATATTTATCGACGCCCAGCTTCTCTAGGACATCGGATTTGCCCAATGACGCCGCGGGATCCACTTGGAACTTGATGAAGACCGAAGGGTCCGGCGTGTTCTCCCGGTAGCCCAGGGCAACCTCGTGGGAACTGAGGCTGGTCACGCAGCGGGGACAGTGGGGAGTGCCCCGCATGGTCTGGTAGAGCAGGTCCCGGTCCCACAGGGTTTTCAGCATCCACCAGCCGGTCTCGATGTAGTTGTTGTCCAGGGTGACGTAGGGGTCCTCCATGTCCACCCAGTAGCCGATGCGGTCGGTCATGGTCTCCCACTCTTTCACGTAGCGGAAGACGCTCTCCCGGCATTTTTTGTTGAACTCCTCGATGCCGTATTCTTCGATCTCCGTTTTGCTCTTGAGGCCCAGCTCTTTCTCGACCTCCAACTCCACGGGCAGTCCGTGGGTGTCCCAGCCGCCCTTGCGCGGGACCCGGTAGCCCTTCATGGTGCGGTGGCGGCAGATGACGTCCTTGAAGACCCGGGCCAGGACGTGATGGATGCCGGGGCTGCCGTTGGCCGTGGGCGGGCCCTCGTACATCATGAACAGCGGGGCATCGGGGCGTTCGGACTCGGTGCGGCGGAAGACGTCCTTCTCCTTCCATTGCTGAAGGATGTTGGCGTCCAACTCCGGGAAACTGACGCGGCTGGATACGGGCTTGAACATTCGGAAAGGCGTTCCTCGAAACCGGCGCTTAGCAGCCGGTTGTCTTACTAAGTGGTTGTTTTACTAATGGAGCATTATACCGCAGGGCGCGGCAGCCAGACACGGAGAGGCCAGAGAGGGAAGCTGGATTGTCTTTCCGGAACTGTACCGGGTGGAAGGTGTATCTAGTTTTGGAGATAGTTGTTACGGTCATCCGTTCGCCCTGAGCGCGTCGAAGGGTGCGCATCAGTCAAGTATCAAGTTGAATGAAACACGGCCCATCTGCGACGGTGGTTCGACGGGCTCACCACGAACGGTGTTGGCAACACTAATTATCTAGCTAATTAATAAAGGGTGTTAGTAACGCTAATTATTGAGCTAAATAGTAGGAAGTACTAGCTCAAGAACATATCGGCCTGGACCAGCTTCTGCTCGCCGTGGTCGGCGGCCAGGCCGAAGGCGGTCAGGGTGTGCCGGCCCAGCGTGGGCTCTCCGTCGGGTTTGCCGTACACGCAGATGGTGGTGCGTTCTTGACCGTCGATGCGCATGCGGACCTCGGCCATCTGCAGCATCTCCCAGCCGCCGCCGGGCAGGGTGAACCGGGACTCCCATTCGGGGGTTACCCCCAGCATCTCCAGCAGGGTGGAGGGAAGCACTGAATAGATGTTTTCCGAGCCGGCGACCACGATCACCCGCTGGAACCGTGCGCCGTCCCTGGGCCCGATCTCGATGGGACAACGGAAAGTGTTGGCCGGCGTGGTCATTCGATCTGCGCTCCCTTTACCGCTCTTCCATATGCAGCCTTTCTGCTTACGGCTTGTCCGGCCAGAGTTTGTAGAAGTGATTAAGGGGCCCGTGCCCCTGGCCGATGGGGAAAGAACGGCGGATGGCTTCGGTGACAAACTCCTTGGCCAGCCCCACGGCGTCCTGGGTTCCCAGGCCCTTGGCCAGCCCCGCGGCCACCGCCGAGGCGAAGGTGCAGCCGGTGCCGTGGGTGTTGACGGTCTCGATCCGGGGCGCCGTGAACTCCCGGAAGTTACTACCATCATAGTACAGATCGGTGGCCGGACCCTCCCGGTGCCCCCCCTTGACCACAACGGACGCGGCCCCCAACTCCACGAACGCCCGGGCGGCCTTCCTGACGTCGTCATCGGTGACGATGGACA
>JACZXN010000020.1 GCA_022571575.1 Chloroflexota bacterium
CGGGCTCGGGAGCAGCGGGCTCCGGGGTCTGGGCGTGGAGGCTGCCGCTATGGGTAAGGGCCAACGGGATAAGTACGGCGAAGAAAGCCAATAGGGCGATGGCCCTCGGGAAGAGCTTGGCCGGAGCGGGGTATTGGAATATAGGACTCATATATCAACCCTGGCCGGAAGCGCAACCCCAATACGTTCCGGGCCTTGTGGTGGCATGGCTAGGTTATCTGGGCGGCTACTTGGGCCGGCTATTTGGGAAGCGAGCCGATGTACTGGGCGATGGCGGTGCGCTCATCCGCGCTCAATAGTTTGCCGAATGGCGGCATGACCGACGTGGGCCCAAGGGGCCGGGTGGTGGCCCCCAGCCTCGCTTCGATGAGCGCCGCCGGTCTGTTGGTGATGTCCGGGTCCACGATGGGTTCATACCCGTAGTTGTCGCGCATCATGTTCAGCACCGGGCCGGCGCCCTTGGCGTCGGCGCCGTGGCACATCTGGCAGTTGACCAGGAATAGGCCGGCGCCGGTGTTGGTCACGATGGATGCGGGGGGCGGGTAGAAGGCCACCGCCTCGGCCACGCCGATGAGACGGGGTGGCTCATGGGACCGGTAGGACTGCTGATAATGCTGTTCATAGAAGATATCCAACGGGTAGGTGCCCTGGCTGCAGCCGGCCGCCAGCAACCCCAAGAGCATGGCGGCTCCGAAGAACCAGCGCTTCAGTCCGCGCCGGCGCCCGCCACTTTGGGGAAGGGCGACGCCGGAAGATCCGGACGTCGCAGGACGTGAATTGACCCGGTTTATCATTAGGCCCCCGGCCCTCCGTCATTACGTACCACGTCGATGGCCCCGGCCTGGGTCAGCAGGGTCTGGGTCTGAGTTAACTGGTCTTCTTCAACGTTGACCAATACTCCGATGTACCCCTCGGTGATGCGGGTGTCGTAGAGGCCCTGCTTGAGCGCGGGCAGCCGCGACTCGAAGATGATTCCAATGATGGTGAAGATGATGGCGGTGAGCATGGTGCTTTCGTAGGTCACCACGGCCATGGGAGGCAGGGACAGGATCGGTTTGCCTCCCTGGACCAGGGGATAGGCCATCTGGGTCATCGAGGTCAGCAAGATGCCCACGGTGAGGCCGATCAAAGCACCGGCGAAGGGGAAGATGTAGAGCCGGTGAGGCTCGTGCCGCTCCCCGAACGCCCCCTCCGGATAGGGCGTATCGGTCAAAAAGTCGTAATCGGCCGGCGAAACGCCGGCGGCTTTGAGAGCATCGCCCGCATCGGCGGCGTGGTCGGCGCTTTCAAACAGCCCTAAGATTGGTAGCTTGGCCATTTTCTATTCCCTCGAGATGCCTACTCTTGGTTAGTGTTCCCGTGAATGGTCTTCACGCGGTTAGTCTTCACGCGGTCAGTCTTCCCGGAAGACCGCCGGGATGGTGACCCGGCCAATCCTGATTTCGGTCCTTAGTATCTCCCCCTCTTTGATGTCATAGAGCGGGATGAGCGGCACCACCCTGGCGATCGCCAACATCAGCATGGAGACCATGGCGAAGGTGCCGCCGATGATGAGCCATTCCACTATGCTTGGCCGGTAGGTGTACCAGTCAAAGGTCAGCAATTGTTTGCGGGCCAGGCCGGGCACGATGATCAAGAACCGCTCCAGCCACATGCCGATGTTCACCGAGACACAAGCGAAGGACATGATCCACAGGTTCCGGCGTCCGGAACGGCTGAGCCAGATGGAAACCGGCACGAAGTAGGTCAGCCCAACGAAGATGAACATCCAGATGTTCCACGGACTTATCATGAACTGGTAGGTTCTCACGGCCACCTCGTCGGCTTCCCGGCCGTATAAGCCGAAGATGACCTCCATGACGAAGAAGTAGAACCATCCGGTGGCCACCACGATCAGCAGGCGGCCCAGCGCATCGATGTGCTCGTGACGTATGTAGTTCTGCCAACCGTAGATGTAGCGCAGAATGATCAACACCAACGCGACGGCGGAAACGCCGGAGTGCACCGCGCCGACCACGAAGTAGGGGGCGAAGATGGTGGAGTGCCATGACTTGACCGACACCGCCATGCCGAAGTCCCAGGACACGATGCTGTGCACCGAGACGAACACCGGCAGGATCAGCGCCGAGAGCAGCACTCCGGCGATGACCTGCAGCTTCCATTGTCTGGGGTTGCCCTGCCAGCCCATGGCCAGCATCCCGTAGATGCGGTGGCTCAGGCCGGTGGTGCGGTCGCGCAATACGGCGAAGTCGGGTATCAAAGCGACCATGACGAACAGGATGCTGGACGTCAGGTAGGTGTAGACGGCGCTGGGGTCCCAGACCAACGGCGACCGGATGTTCGGCCAGATCCCGCGGGCGTAGTCGTATGGGACGAAGGGGAGGGTGTAGATCCAGTAGACCGTGCGCCACGGGCGGCCGGTATGGATCAGCGGCATCATCATGGCCGTCAACAGTGAGAAGACGGTCAGTATCTCCGCGGCCCTGGTGGCGGGACGCCGCCATTCGGCCTTGGACAGGCGCAGGATGGCCGACAGCATCACGCCCGCGTGGCTGATGCCGATCCAGAAAACGAAGTTGGTGATGAAGAAGCCCCACATCACCGGGCGGTTCAGGCCGGTAACCCCGAAGCCCTGGTTGATCAAGACGCCGGCGGCGCTCATGGCGACAAGCACGATGAAGCCAAGGATGCCGAAGGCGATCCAGAACCACTTGGGCGAGTTCAGGATGCTCACCAGCAGTTCCCTGTTTACCTGTCTAGAATCTAGAGGTCTGCCTTCCTGCATGATGCTCCGCGGTATACGTTGTCAGATGGTTCCCTAGGTTTATGGGCCCGCTTTCGACGTGGGAATGCAAGTCTGCCTACTCCGGTTTGGCCAACACCATATATTCTCCGCGCATGAACTGGCCCCACCGTTGGTACATCGCGCCCTCCTTGACCTCCCAGAGAGAGAGCAGAGGGAGCAACTTGGTGGCGGCCAGGTAGACGAAGACGGCGGCCCCGATTCCCCCAACCACCATGAAAACGTCCCAGACGTCGGGATACACCGGAGGGGGAAGGTGCTCCAAGAACGAGTTGTATATCTCTGAACCTGGGGCAGCGTTGGCCGCCCCGACGAATATCCTGATATTGAACGCCAGGCCGCCGATTATCACCAGGAGCCCGGCAAGGGCCGGTCCCCAGGCGCTGCGGCGGACGGGATTCCAGAGCAGAACGGAGAACGGGGCAACGAAACTGAATATCAGATTGGTGAGGAATACCCAACCGTAAGTCTCGAGAACCAGGTACTTGATGATATTCTGCTCCACCTCCAACCGGCCGTACCAGAAGGTGATGAAGAAGGCGAACAGGTGATAGACCCACAGTAGGGTCACTCCCAGCAGCACTTTGCTGGCCGACCAGAAGAGGGACTTGCCGATGTACCCTTCGTAGCCGCCCCAACGCCGCATGATGAACAGGACCACCAGTATGGCCCCAAGGGCCATCTGTAGGCTGGTGATGCTGTAGATAACCGGGAAAATGGAGTCCTTCCATCCGGGGATCAGGCTCTGGGCATAATCGGAGCTGATCTCGAAGTGGACGAAGATCATGATCATGAAATAGAAGGCGCCCAGCAATGCCAGCCCCGCCTTCTGCGTGTTCCATTGGCGCTTGGTGCCGTACCAATGACCGGCCAAACGGTTGTAGACCCAGCCCCTGAACCCGGTGGCCGTGCCGCGGGACTCGGCCATGTCGGGCATGGCGGACACCCAGAGGATCGCCAACGAAGTCACGGCCAGGGAGGCCACCCCCAACAGGTCCCAAGCGTGGGGAGCGCCGATGGGACCCTCGAACCAGATGGTCCGGCGTAATGTCAGTTGCCCTTCCACCACCCCTTCAGGGTTTTCCAGAGCCGGAAGGAGGAACATCAGAGGGATGAACATCAGAAGGTTCAAGACTCCGACGATCGAGAACAACTCGCCGACCCTGGAAAGGGGCCGGCGCCAGTGGCTTTTGGTGAAGCGGAAAGCCACGACCACCAGGGGCCCGGCGCTCGATATCATGAACACCAAAGAGAATACGGCCATGTAATAGCCCCAGGGGGCTATCTCGCCGAATCCGTCGTCGACCGCCCGGGCCACGAATCCCACGATGCCGACGATGAACAAGACGCCCGTCACCATCAAAGCGATGGTGAACGGCCGAGGCATGGACCTAGTCTTTACCGACAGGTCCGCACTCATCGCCTTGGCATCTGGGAATACCCACATGCCGGCGTGCTGCCCGTGGCCTTTAGCTTCGACTGCTGCCATCTAATTAGGCCTTTTCCAACGGGAACGGTTCGACTATCTTCAGGTAGACCACGTTGGGCTTGGTGCCGATCTCTTCAAAGAGCCGGTAGACCCGGGTGTGTGCTTCATCAACGTGCCCGCGGCGTTCCCGGGTCTCGATCTGCTCGTTGGCTTCGTCGAAGTAGGCTTTCACCGGGCCGGTCTCGTCATGCTGGTCGGCAAAATTCAAAGCGCTGGTCGGGCAGGCCTGGACGCAGGCAGGCAGGAAGTTGCCCTCCTTCATCTGCCGGTAGTTGAGCTTGCGGTTGGCGACGGGGATCCGTTCGCCGGTCAGGGGCTCCAGACCTCGCCGCTCGACGTTGACCTCGCCGCGGCGCAGGCGCTGCACACAGAAGGTGCACTTCTCCATGACGCCCCGGCTCCTGACGGTTACATCGGGGTTCAATTGGTTCCTGAAACTTGCCGGCCACACCGGTTCCCAGAAGTTGAAGAACCGGACGGTGTAGGGACAGTTGACCGAGCAATAGCGGGTTCCTATGCAACGGTTGTAGATCTGGACGTTCAACCCCTCGTCATTGTGGTAGGTGGCGAAAACCGGACACACCGGTTCGCAGGGGGCGTTCTCGCAGTGCTGGCACAGGATGGGGATGAACTTGGCCTTGACGTTGGGAAACTCTCCCTCCCAGTACCGCTCGATGCGGATCCATTCGTAGGCCCGCCGTTGCTGGAAATATTCCTTGGTGTTGATGGGGATGTTGTTCTCTGCCTGGCAGGCGACGACACAGGCCTGGCAGCCGGTACACCGGTCCAGGTCCACTACCATCCCCCATTTGTGGTCTACGCGTTGAGTTACCATTGGCCAACCTGTCTATATTCTTCTTCGCTAATCTTTAAGGCTGATCTTTAAGCCGTCGCGGACGCCCTCAGGCATTCTCCGGCTTGATGGTCTTGATGATTTCCTCGGCGGGCGTTACGCCAATCTCCACCGCCCTTGCGTCGCCCTCCAATTTGGAGATGCTAACGCTGTCGCCGGTCTTGGACAACCGCACCCTGGTCCCGGCCCATGCCAGAGAACCGGTGTCTTTGACCTGGGTCGTCTCCAAGATGTCCATCACGTTGGAACTCTCGGTGGCGGGCCGGTCGGTGGCGTAGTCGGAACCATGCCTGCGGCCCTGTCCGAATGGAACACTCACCACGTCCGGAGGGACGGCCGGGGTGGGATAGACCACGGCCCGGATGGAATCCCTGGAGGATTCGATACGGACTATGTCCCCCTCTTTCAGTCCCAGCCTTTTGGCGGTGTTGTCGTTTAACTCCGCCCAGGTCTGCCAGGTGACGGTGGACAACGGGTCCGGCGTGGACTGGAGCCACGGGAGGTGGCCATTGTAACCGTCCAGCAGGGTGTTGTGGGAGAAGGGCACCAGGTAAAAAGAGTCGGCGCCGATGCCGATCCCCACGAAATCCGGGTCCGACGCCTTATCGGCGATGGTCCGCAGCAGCCCGTTGGGCGCCGGGACGTTGGTGGGCCCGGTGAAACCCTCGTCCCACCAACCGCCGCGCCGGAGCAGGCTGTTCCAGAAATCGTCGGCGGACGCTGCTTCGATGGAGCCCCGGTTCAGGGCGAACAATGCGTCGGAGCCCTCGCGGAGCATGCTCTTGAAACTGGGCCATGGCAACTGTGATTCCCGCCCCAGTTCCTGGGCCATGGTCAACAGAACATCGGGGAAGCTCAGTGGGTCCAGGTCGGACAGCGGGTTAACCACCGGCTGCTGCATTCCCACAACTTGGTATCCGGGCCCCGGTTCGGAGATGTCGTCTCCCCAGTCTTCCAGGTATACCCGGTCGGGAAGGATGAGGTCGGCCATCGCACTGGTGTCATCCAAGAAGGGTGAGAAGCTGACCACGTATAGGTCGCCGGCCTGGGCGATGGCGTCTCTGAGGTGCAGGGAATCGGGCAGGCCGTGCACCGGGTCCACTCCATGGAGCAGCAGCAACTTGGTTTGGCCGGTGCGGATCTGCTCGGTGATGCGGGTCCAGTCTTCCAGGCCGCCCACCTTGCTGGAGGCGGGGACATTGTCCCAGGGGCTGCCCGGATTGAACTTCACACCGCCCTTGACGCCGACGCTGCCCACCAGGTAGTTGAGGGCGTAGATGGCTTCCAGGTTGAAGAGGCCGTTGCTCTGCGCTCCGGCGGAACCGCCGCCGATGGCGACGCCGGGCTGGGTCCGGGCGAAACTGCGCGCCAGCTTCTTCAGGAAGTCCACCGGGTCGCCGCCGGTCATCTCCGGGGTGAGACCAGCCTTGGAGACTATGTTCTCCGGCCGGAAATTATTCAGGGCCTGGACACCGGCCTCGCCGCCAACCAGGGCGGCCACGTCCACGCCGTCGGCCTGGAGGTTTTCCGAGACGATGACCTGGGCCAGGCTGAGGGCCACGTGGCCTTCCCAGCCGGGCCGCACCGGCAGCCACTTGTCGGCGTTGGCCGCGGTCATGGAGAACCGGGAATCTATCTGATAGAACATGCCCCGGTCCCGTCCTTCGCCCTGCCGGAACTCGCCGTACCCGCGATTGTAACGGGTGGTAGAGCCCCAGGTGGAGAGGAAATCCGCGCCGAACGAAAGTATGAACCGGCTGTTTTCCAGATCGAAGTCGGGCAGCAAGTCCTGTTGGAAAACATTCTTGACCGCCGCCCGGTAGGTGTTGTTGTCGATGGCTTCAAAGGCCAGGTGCTCGCCGCCGATGGCGGAGGCGAACCGGTCTGCCAGGAGCCCGAGGTGTCCGCGAAGCGGCTCGGTGATCATCACCGAAGACGACCCGCGGGACTGGAGGGCGTTACGCAACGAGTCCATGGCGTTGGGCTGCCAACTCACCGGCAGGAACTGGCCGGACCCGCGAGGTCCGCTGCGCCGCAGGGGCGAGGCGATGCGGTCTGGATGGTACAGGGCCTGAAGACCGGCCTCGCAACGGGCGTGGGTCTTGCCCTGATTGATCGGGTAATAGGGGTTGCCCTGGATCTTCTTGGCCCGGCCTTCCATCACCCGGACGACGATCCCCTCGGGCGACGGGCAGGTCCGGCACAGGCTGGCGTACCAGTTGTCGCTACCCCGAACCAGGTCTTCGGGCAGCCGCACGGGGCTCTGAATATCCAGCTCTCCGCGACGGATGCCGAATCCCTCACAGGCGACGGCTCCCACCGCTCCCAGGCCGGCCCAGGCAAGAAAGTTTCGCCGGGTTAGTTTCATCTACCTATGACCCTGTGTTGCATCGAAATCCATTACTTGTGGCAGACCGTGCAGTCCGTGGGCACGCTGTTGTTCCGGTGACAATCGAGACACGTTCCCATCTTCAGGGACTGGCCGGTCTTGGGTTGCACGACAGTTTTGTTGGCGACGTCGCCGTGACAGATGGTGCAGGTCTGGGCGACATCGAGCGTCTGGGTGAGCTCTTCACCGTTGATGCCGTATTTAACCGGGATGGTCTCGTCGGTGAAGTACCTGATATGTGCTTCGTGGATGAAGCGGACGTGGTCCGGGAGGCGGTAGACCCGCTCCCAGTTGATCGGCTGGTCCGTCTCGAAGGCCGTTCTGACCTTCTCGATCTCGGCCTGGGCGGTGACAGTCGCACCGTCGATGTCTTTGTGGCAGAAGAGGCAGGTTTCCACGGCCGGCACCGTCGCGGCCGCGCCCTTGGTGACGTTACGGTGACAGAACTCGCACTGGATATTGTTTTCAGCCACGTGGACGGTGTGGGGGAAGGCCACCGGCTGGGCCGGGGCGTTGCCGAGGCCAAACGGCGGGTTGGAGAACCAAGAGATTAGCAGGACGACTAGGACGAAACCGATAATCACGGTTACGACCCCTCCGGCTACCATCAGGGGCAGCAATTTACCGCTTGGGATCATCTAATCAGTTGTTCCGTTCAATGTTCTTCTTACCTTTGCTCATCGCCCCGTTGCTCATTGCCCCGTCGCTTATTGCCCCGTTGCTCATGGCCATCGATGCCGGTCTAGAAGATCAACCGGGGCCAGATCTGCCGCACATCCAACGATGCATTGATGCCCAACACCAAGATGACCACCCCCGCGACGAACACCAGGGCGGCGAATCCGGTCAGAGGCATACGTAGTCGCTGCGTCGATTCCGGAAGATGACCCGTGATCACCAAAGAAGGGATTATCGCGTGGGCGGTCAGCATGGTGATGGCAAAGGTGGTGACGATGGGGAAATAGATCCAGAACCACTGGAGAAACAGATGGATGTTGTTCCACTCTACGCTGGTTAAAGCTTTGGGGTCATCAAGCATAGGACACCGTTCGGTGGCCGTAAAATCAACATTGTCATATGAAAAGCCGGGCCAAAAAAAAGCCTCCGGTCAGAGGCCAGGTGAAAAATATCACAACTCCATTTGGGTGTCAAGGGATTTCAGCCTCGGTTACGCACGGATGCAAGCTTACCGCCGTGGCCTGTCCCAGGTCGGGTTCCGGCTGGCCGCATCGCGGATTCGGGTTGATTCACGATTGACCCGGGGCCTAAATTTGACCGCGATTTTAGGTTTTCTTATAATGAAATCTGAGTGGTTAGGAGACAAACCAAGGGGCAGAGCTCCAACCTAGAACCGGAACACAAGGGGAATCTCCATGGGGTGGCTTAGCGGCATATTCCGCTCTCCCTTTTCAGGGAGGAGTCGCAAGGGGAAGCGCGTAAGACGTCCCGCGGACGGCTCCACCGAAATCGGCAAGGGTCCCGACCTAGACTCCAGCTCAGACGGTGAAGCCCGCCCGGCGGGGGACGAAGCGGCCGGCCGTCAGTCTGAACACCCGGCTGCATCGGTGACGGCGGAGGACATCGCGGATACCGATGCGGCGCCGGCGCTGCCGGTGCTGATGGAATCCGGAGACTTCAGGACCAGCAGCGAGAACAGCTTGAAGCAGGGCCAGGTATCGCTCCAACAGCACCACGAAGCCCAGGTTCTGAGGGAGCGCTCCCAGTCAGTCTTCGCTCTGAGCGAATCGATAATGGAAGAGGCCATCCGCTCCGTGGAAAACGTGGGCAGAGCGTATGAAGAAGGTTTAGCCGCCGATTCAGCGGCGAACATGGAGGCCATCTCGAAGGCCCGGAAGATGGCGGAGACTCTCAGGTCCCGGCTGGAGAATGACCGGTCGGTCTACCGGGATGCGCTGGGGCGAGCGTTGGGAATGAACGAAAAAGCGACACGAGACCTGGTCGCTGCGCTGGATTCCATGAACTCCGCGGTCATGAATGTGGCCCAGGAGTTGGAGGCGTCGGCCAGGACCTCCGCGATGGCCGACGCCTCCAAGGAATCGGCTTTGAAGGAGTTGCTTGCGGTTCAGGTCCTGTGGAATGAGCTTGCATCTCTGCGCCAAGAATTTCTGGCGCGGCCTGACCCGGAGCCCGCTCCTTTCGTGCCGGCGGAGACCATCGAAGGAGCCAAACAAGCGCGGCCGGCCACCGAATTGGAGGAGCCCTACGTGCTGCTTCAAGAGTTGAGCACCGATGGGGCCGCTCTTCTTGCCCCAGGGCTGACCGGGCAGGAGATAGAGGACCAGGTGTTAGACGCCGCCAGGAGTGAGACCGAGGCTGGGAAAGACGAGCACCCCACCGCTGCCGAAGTTGGGCCGCCGGCGGAGCCGCTCACCGGAGACCCCGCATTGGACCTGGAGATCGCCAACGCCCAGGCCGCCACCGACTTTCCCGGGTCTGCCGGCGCATCGGCCGCGGAAGCCCTGCGCCGGGAGATGGCTGGGCTGGCGCCGCTGCCCGACGCCGGACAGGCCGGCGTTCCGAGTCCGGACCCGGCAGGCGCCGAACGGGAAGCGCGGGTGGTTCGAGCGCCGGAGCCCGTGCGTACCATTCCGGCCGCTCCGGCCCCCGAGCCCATACAGAGCACTCCGGCCGCGCCGGTTGCTTCCACCGCCAATCTGGCGCGGTCCTACACCGGCAGGGTCTACCTGATGTTTGACGCCACTCTGAATCAGGAAACATTGGAGTTGGTCTGGGACGCGGTGGAAGAAGCTTCAGATTCGGGAGTCATCGTGGACACCCGGCTGGTGTCACGGGAGGAGGGGGTGCAGATGACCCTGGACGTGGACGGCGCCCCGTTGGATGTGGCGGCGTTACTGCAAAGGCTTCCTGGCGCGGAACTGGCGCCCATCGCCGAAGACCGGATCAGGGTGGTCTGGACCCCTGAAATGCGACGGAATTAGCCGGCGGCGTCGACCTTTAGTCAGCACGTAGGGGCATCCCCATGGAATCGGGATGCCCCTACGCCGTTGGGCATCGGCCCTCAGGCGGGCGGGTTGTCTCGGTACCAGTCGATGATCTCCGAACCCGATGCGGCCCATACTCCCTCGTGGCCCATGATGTGGCCCAAGGCGTCTTCCAGGTAGCCGATGCGGAAGGGTTGACCGGTCAGCCACGGGTGGATGTTTATGGTCATGAGGCGCCCGTTGGCGACCCCGTCCCGGTACATGGTGTCGAACCCGTCCTTGATCGATTGGGCGTAACGGCCCATGGTGACCCGGCGGGTCGACATGGTGAACAGGTCGTCCATCTCCAACATGGCCGGCAGGGCGAACAGGCCGTCTTTCATGGGGTACGGCTGTTCGTCATTGACCCAGTCGCAGACGTAATCGATCCCGGCTTTGGCCAGCAGGCCGGGGGTCCGCTCCGATTCCCCGTAGTCGGTGCCGAACCAGCCCTTGGGCGCCGAGCCGGTGGCCTTCTTCAATACGTCGATGGCCGCGCGGATGAACTCCGTTTCCTCTTCGATGGACATATCTCCCGAGATCATCTGGCTGCCCGAGACGCCGTGGCCGATGATCTCGCAGCCCCGCGCCAGGCAATGTTTCACCAGGTAGGGATAGCCCTCGGCGGTCTGGGAGTCCATGGCCACGGTGGGCCTGATGCCCAGGCGTTCCAGGACGTCCAGCACCCGGAAGATGCCCACCCGGTGGCCGTATTCCCGGTGGGAGAAGCGGGGATAGTCGGGGAAGGGCCGGACGCCCAGTCCCCCGGCTTGGTCGGCGCTGAAGCTGCCTTCCGGCGGCTCCCATTCGGTGTGCTCCAGGGTAATGATGACGCAGAGCGCCACTCTGGCGTCGCCGGGCCAGCTAAGTTTGCTGCGGGTGTTTATGGGGGACCATTCGTGGTGCTCGTGGTCCATCCCCTGTCGTCTTTCAGCGGGCATGGGGCGGATCTCCTAGGGCCTTTGACTTTGGAAAGCCGAATTGGCTAGAGATATATCGAAATCCTGTGCAACCCGCAGTTGGGTCCTTCGACAAGCTCAGGACGAACGGTAAAGACACCTCGTTCCGTTCGTGGTGAGCTTGTCGAACCACTTTTTGAAATGGCATCTAGACCTTGAATTGTTGGGCGTGGCTCACCGCCTGATCGTAGTAATTCTCGATGTAATACTCGGCGATGTCGTCGGCGGTGGTCTGCCAGACGCCGTCGTGGGACATGATGTAGCTGAGTATCTCGTCCAGGAATTTGATGCGGTGGGGCTGACCGATCAGGAAGGGATGGAGGGCGATGCACATCACCCGGCCGCTCTCGGCCCCCTCTTTGTAGAGTTGGTCGAACTGCCGCTTGCAGATCTCCGCGAAATACTCCGCCTCGTAGTTCACCCGGAAGAGGGGGGAATCGTTGAGCTCGATGGAATAAGGGACCGAGACCAATTTGCCCGACTTGACGTTGATCGGCACTGGCTGGTCGTCGTGCATCCAGTCCGTGTGGTAGATCAGTCCGGCCTCGGCCATCAGGTCCGGGGTGCGCTCGGTGC